>JBIKOJ010000027.1:0-35204 GCA_044358135.1 Acetobacteraceae bacterium
CGGTGCGGCCCGAATCGGACCAGTTCAACAGCCTGCACGAGGCGCTCGTTTCCGCCTGGCTGGCGCTGCCGCTGCCCGGCGGCCTCCATTTCGCCTGCCAGCGCGGCAGCGACGAGGATCGCGCCACGGTGGACTATCTGCGCGACACCGCGATGCAGGCGGGGCTCAAAGCACCCTTCCTGCATGTGGACGAGATCGGCTGGGACGGACGGCGCTTCCTGGACCTCGGCGGCGCGCCGATTGCCCACTGCTTCAAGCTGTATCCCTGGGAATTCCTGCTGCGCGATGCGTTCGGCGCCCACATTGCCACCGCACCCACGCGCTGGATCGAGCCGGCCTGGCGCATGGTGCTCTCCGGCAAGGGGATCCTGGCGCTGTTGTGGGAGCTGTTTCCCGGCCATCCCAACCTGCTGCCCGCCTTCCGCGAACCCGGCCGCACCGGCGGGCCGGAGATCCGCAAGCCGCTCTGGGGGCGCGAGGGTGCGAACGTGACCGCACCTGGCCATGCCACCGCCGGCCCCTATGGCGCCGAGGGGTTCGTGCACCAGGCCTGGGCCGAACTGCCCTGCTTCGATGGCCGCTACCCGGTGCTGGGCAGCTGGGTGGTGGCGGGCCGGGCCGTGGGCCTGGGCATCCGCGAGGACGACACGCCGATCACGCGCGACACGAGCCGCTTCGTGCCGCATTATTTCACCCCCGGCTGACGCGGAGGGCACATGCTGAGCAGCCTGCTGGCCTTCATTACGTATTTCGGGGCCGCCGTGCTGCTGCTGGCGGCGTTCCTGGCGCTCTATACCTTGGTCACGCCGATGCGGGACTGGGAGATGATCCGCGCCGGCAACACGGCGGCGGCCGTGGCGCTGGGCGGTGCGGTGCTGGGCTTCTGCATCCCGCTGGCGATGGCCATCGCGCGCTCCCACTCCCTGTCCGACATGGTGCTGTGGGCGGCGATCGCGCTGCTGGTGCAGCTGGCCAGCTACGCCGCCGTGCGTTTCCTGCGCCGGCACGACCATGATGGAAGAAGTGGGGGCGGGGTGGAGGCCGGCGACATGGCCGAGGCCACGCTGCTGGCCTGCGCCGCAGTGGGGCTGGGGTTGCTGAACGCGGCATGCCTGACATGAGGCGGCGAGGGCTCGCGGCCGTTCTTTTGCTGCTGCCCGCTCCGGCCTGGTCGCAGGGGCGGCTGGTGCCGCTGATGGGCAAGCGGCTGATCGGACCCGCGGGCGAGGAGCTGGGCCGGGTGGTGGACATCATCGCCGACGCCATGGGCCAGCCGGTGGCCGCGGTGGTGGATGTCGGCGGGTTCATGGGCATCGGCTCCCGCCGGGTGGCGTTGGCGTGGTCCCTGCTGCGCTGGAAGCCGGAGGCGGAGTTCGTGCGGCTGTCGATCGACGTGGCGCCCGACGTGGTGATCGGGGCGCCGGAGTTCCGGCGCGAGGATCCCTCCACCATCTTCGACCCGTCCCGCCCGAAGTGAGGCTACGGGGCGGTTTCCGCCGGCTGGCACGGCGGCAAGTGGTGCACCATCGCGCGCCGGGCCAGCTGGGGCTGGACGGGCTGAACGCCTTCGTGGCCGGCATGCGCACCGCCTTCGGCGCCTTCGTGCCGGCCTATCTCGCGGGCCAGGGCTGGACGCAGGCGCAGATCGGCCTGGTGCTGACGGCGGAAACCGTCACCTCCATGCTGGCGCAGGTGCCGGGCGGGGCCTTCGTGGATGTCACGCAGCGGCGACGGCTGGTGCTGGGCATCGCGATCCTGGGCGCGGCCGCGGCGGCGCTGGCGATCGCCGCCCTGCCGATGCAGTTGCCGGTGCTGCTGGCGCTGGTGGTGCATGCGCTGGCCGGCGGCATCATCGCGCCGGGGATCGCGGCGGTGACGGTGGCGATGGTGGGCCGGCGCGACCTGGGCGAGCGGCTGGGCCGCAACGTGCAGTTCGCCTCCATCGGCAGCGGCGCGGGCGCGGCGCTGATGGGGCTGGCGGCCTCGGCGGTGTCGGAACGGGCGGTGTTCGTGCTGGCGGCGCTGCTGGCCATTCCCGCGATCATCTCCCTGTGGTCCCTGCATCCCCGGCCGCTGCGCCGACGGATCGCGGCGGCGCCGACGGACGCGATCGAGCCGCAGGGCTCGGTGCGGGCGCTGCTGAAGGATCGGCGGGTGCAGGTGTTCGCCGCCTGCGTGATGCTGTTCCATTTTTCCTCGGCAGCGCTGCTGGCGGTGGCGGCCGCCGAGATCACGCGCCGCGCCGGCCTGCGGGCGGGGGCGCTGATCGCGGCCTTCGTGATCATCCCGCAGGTGCTGGTGGCCATCGCCTCGCCCTGGGTGGGGCGGCTGGCGGAGCGCATCGGGCGGCGGCCCCTGCTGGTGGTGGGCTTCGCCTCCCTGCCCCTGCGCGCCGCCCTGTTCGCGGTGGTGGACGACCCCTATCTGCTGGTGCCGGTGCAGCTGCTGGAGGGCGTGGCGGCGGCGGTGTTCGGCGTGATGCTGCCACTGGTCGCCGCAGACCTGACGCGCGAGCGCGGGCGCTACACGCTGACCCTGGGCGCGCTGGGGCTCGCGGGCACGCTGGGGGCGGCGCTGTCCACCACGGTGGCCGGGCTGATCGCCACCGGCTTCGGCGTGAAGGCGGCGTTCTGGACCTTGGCCGCCGCGGGGTGCGTGGCGGTGGCGCTGGTGGCGCTGGCGATGCCGGAGACGCGGCACGGCACGGCCCGGGACCGGACCAGGCCGTGGTGGCGCCTCAGCTGAGGCTGCCGGGATAATCCTTCCAGACACTGGGCGCGAGGCGCAGATGGGTTTCCGGCGGATGGGCCACGGCCCAGTGGTCCGCGATCTCCGTGCCGGTGGCGATCCACAGGCCGGGATGGCGGCGCAACTCGTGCAGGAAATCATCCAGCATCTGGGCGCGGTTGGCCCAGCCGCAATGCTGCGGATGCACCACCATGTGGAAGTGGCGCCCACGCGCATATTGGGCTGCGAATTCGGCACGCCAGTTGCGGGCGAGGAAATCCGGGTTCTCCATGCCGGTGCCGCGGCCGGGGAACATGCAGAACCACTGGTCGTCGAAATGATAGTAGTACGGCAGCGTCAGCAGCGCGCGGCGGGTGGCGAACTCGCTGACCCAGTAATACGGAATGTCATCCGCCAGGCCGTTGCCCATGTAGCGGTAGCCGCCATCGATCAGCAGGTCGATCGTGTGCGCGCTCACGGTGCCGCCGGCGAAGGGGTCGGATTGGCGCGGCAGGCCGAACCAGCCGAGCGGGCGGCTGCCGGCGGCCTCGGCGATCCACGCCGTGGTGGTGGCGAGCCGGGCGGCTTCCTCCTCGCGCGAGAGGGCGCTGACATCCTCACCCTTCAGCCCGCCTGCGGCGATCTCGTGGCCATCCGCCACCAGCGCCCTGATCGTGGCCGGGCGCAGCCTGGCCAGCACGGCGGGGGCAGTGACGGTGGCGCGGATGGCGTGCTTGTTCAGCACCGCGCGCAGCTGGGCCAGCCCCTCCGTGGCGGCGAACACGGCGGGGTCGGATTGCAGGTCCTTGGGCGTGATGCCCTCGGCGCCGGTGGCCACGTTGAGGTCGATCACCACCTGCACGGCGCAGCGGTTCCCGCCGGGCCAGGCGAGTTCATCGTCGCGCAGGCCGATCTCGTCGGAGACGGTGTAGCCCTGTTTCCACGGCATCGCGTCAGGCTCCTTTCGCCGGGTGGGCGGCAATCACGTGGCGGGCGAGTTCCTCCATGGTGGGGAACCAGACACCGGGCATCGCCTGCATGCGGCGCAGCAGCTTCTCCATCATCGCCACGCGCAGCGCGCGGCCGGAGACGAACGGGTGCATGACGATGTTGAGGTAGCCGCCCTGCTGGTACTGCTGCCAGAACGCCTCCCACCACATCTCGGCCACCCGATCGGAATCGGAGATGCGCTGGGCCGGGTTGGCGCTGCCGAGCCAGGCGAAGCTGTAGAACATCGCGTCGTCGATCACGTAGTGGAACGGAATGTTCAGCAGCGCCTGCCCGGTCCCTGCGTCGCGATGATAGTGCGGCAAATGGTGGGCGTGGCCGTGCGAGTTGTAGATTATGCCCTCCTCCTGCAGCAGCGCCTGGGTGTGCCAGGAGCGGGTGCCAACCGGGCGCCTGCCGGTGATGCCCTCAATGGCGGCGATGGCCTTTCGCAGGTGGTCGCGCTCCAGTTCGGGGTCCTTGGGGACGTGGTGCTCCCACATATGGTCCGCGATCTCGTGCCCCCCGGCATGGGCGTGGCGCAGCGCCTCCGGATACAGCTCCACGATGCGGCCCGGCGTGAACACGGTGCTCTTGATGCCCAGGCTGTCGAACAGCGCGATCATGCGCCAGATGCCCACGCGCCCGCCGAACTCGCCCTTGCCGAGCTGGCTGGGCGGCTCGTTCATCAGGCGGCGCAGCAGCATCGCATCGAAATCGAGCGTCACGTTCACCGCCATGCGCACGCCTTCGGGCCAGGCGATGCGCGGGATGAATTCGTGGTGCGCGCTGGCCCGGGCATCGGCCGCTTCGAGGGCGGCAAGATCGGCTGCGAGGTCGGCTGGCATGGCGGGACCCTCCTGTTGGCGCGAGTGTGCGACGCGGGGCGGGCGGTCGCAACCGACGCCCCCGCCATGACATGAGGGTGAAACTTTCGCCGCGGGGCTTGCGCCCGCCCTGCCCTTGCGCCCCGATGGCAGCAGGAGGACGCCATGCATTTCGACCTGACCCTGGATGCCCCGGTGGCTGAAGCCGGCACCTACATCGCCCCGGTGGCGCCCGACACGCCGGACCAGCACGTGCTGGCCACCGAGTTCGAAGGCGTGGCGCCCCTGGCAATGATCCGCGCGACAAACAGCGGCCAGATGGCCTGGCTATGCCGGCTGGAGGCAGGCGCCACCCCGCGCATCCGCTACCGTTTCGCGGCCGAGGGCGGCGACTGGCCGTCCTGGGCGTTCCATCCCGCCGGAACACGGTTCGACCTCGCCTCCCCTGCCCTCGCGGCCGAGGTCGCCGAAGGCGTGCCGCCCGGCCCGCCATCGCAACGTGTGCCGGCGCTGGCGCAATGGGTGGCGGACCGGTTCCAGTATGGCAAGCGGGCCGTGTACCTGGGCGACGACCTCGATGCGATGCCGGGGCTGGGCTGCGACCTCGCCACCGGCACCTGCGTGGACATGCACACGCTGGCAGTGGCCGCGCTACGCACGATGGGCATCGAGGCGGTGTATGTGATCGGCGGCTTCGTCTATGCGGGAAAGCCGGACTACCCCACCGGCCATTGCTGGCTGAACCTGCGCGCGGTGGGGGCGCCACACCACTACGACATCTCGCACCACGTGGAATACGGGCTGGGTCCCGTCACCACGGCACTGAACCCGAAGCCGGGCCGGCGCTTCGCCCTCGGCCTGGGGCGGGGCCTGCGCTTCGCGGGGCCGGAGGGCGAGGTGGAGATCCCGTCGATGTCGGGCTGGTACGGGCTGGACGGTGCTGCGAAGGGAACGAAGCTGAAGACGATGGGCCGCTTCGGCGCGTAAGCGCCTCTCCCCTCCGGGCCGGAACCCGGAGGGGAAAGGTCTCATCCCGGTCGCTGCCTCACTTGACGAAGAACAGCGTCAGCCCAGGCCACGCCGCCACGATCACCAGCCACACCAGCATGATGACGATGAACGGAATGACCGCGCGGACGATGTTGGTGAACGGCTCCTTGAACGCCGCCATGGCGACGAACAGGTTGAGGCCCACCGGCGGGGTGAGGTAGCCGATCTCCAGGTTGGCGATCATCATCACCCCGAAATGGACCTTGTCCATGCCGATGGAGGCGGCGATGGGCGTGAGCAGCGGGGCGAGCACGAGGATCGCCGAGCCGATATCCATGATGCAGCCCACGATCAGCAGCAGGACGTTCATGCCGACCAGCAGCACGAAGGGATCGCTGATGTTGGAGGTGACGGCGGCGACCAGCGCCTTCGGCACGCCTTCATAGTCCAGGATCGTGTTCAGGCTGCCGGCGATGGCGATCAGCGGCAGCAGCGTGCCGAGCAGCTTCGCGGTTTCCAGGCCGGTGGCGAAATAGTCCTTCGCCTTCATCTCGCGGTGGATGAACAGCTCCACCAGCAGCGAATAGACCAGCGCCACCACCGCCGATTCCGTGGCGGTGAAGATGCCGGAATAGATGCCGCCCAGCAGGATCACCGGCATCATCAGCGCGAAGCCGCCCTGCCAGAAGGCCTGGCCGATCTCCTTCAGGCGCCAGGGCGAACTCGGCATGCGGCGATGCAGCCAGTACGAGTAGATGACGAAGAACAGCGTCAGCAGCAGGCCCGGCCCGATGCCGCCCATGAACATCTTGGAGACCGACACCTCCGTCATGATGCCGAACAGGATCATCGGGATGGAGGGCGGGATGATGATGCCCAGCGTGCCGCCGGAGCAGATCACGCCAACGGCAAAGCTGCGCGAATACCCGCCGGCCACCAGGGCGGGGAACATCACCGAGCCGATCGCCAGCATGGTGACGATGGAGGAGCCGGAGATCGCCGCGAAGGCCGCGCAGGAGAGCACGGCGGCAATGGCCAGGCCGCCCGGGATGGGGGCCGTGAGCACCGTCATCACCTTGATCAGCCGCACGGCGATGCTGCCGCGCGTCATCACCGCGCCGGCGAGGATGAACATCGGGATCGACAGCAGCACCTCGCGGTCGATGGCGAACCAGATGTCCTGGATCAGGAACTCGATGCTGCTGTTGGAGGCGAAGTTGACATGCACATAGGCGGCGCAGATCGCCAGGATCAGGATGATGTTCTGGCGCAGCGCCAGCAGCAGCGCGATGAGGCCGATGAAGGCGAGGGTTGCCATCACTCGAACCCTTCCTCGGCCGGGCGGTTCGCGGGCAGCAGCGCGAAGAGCAGGTAGCGCAGCGCGGACGAGAACAGGACGTAGGGAATGATCGACTGGATCGGCCAGACGAGGATGTTGAGGCCGAGCCCACGCTCCTGCAGCTGGTAGGAGCTGATGACGAACTGCAAGGCGTAGATGCCGAGGAAGATGCAGATGGCCGCGGCCGTGAGGTCGGCGATGCGGTTGGCCTGGGCGTCGTAGCGCTGCGGCACGATGCGGTCGAAGAACTTGGGCCGGAGGTGGCCCCCCTTGGCGACGACAAGGGCAAAGCCGCTCATGCCGGCAACGGCCGTGCAGTAGACGGCAAATTTCTGCGCGCCGTAGAGTCCGTTGCCGAACAACTCGCGGCCCAGCACATCGGCGGTCAGGGCCAGCGCAACCCCGGAAAAGGCGGTGACGGCAAGGATGGCCTCGGCCCAATAGAGGCCGTTGAGGAATCTCGCGATCATGGGAACTCCGCATGGCGCGGCACGGCGCCTGTGCGCGAGGCACCGTGCCGGCTGGAACATGCAGACCCCCGGGTGTGCCCGGGGGCCTGGCGGGAAGGGTCAGCGGCGCTGGGCGGCGAACTCGGCCTTGCCCTTCTGCAGCGCGTCCCAAACCTCCTGGGCGCGGCCGCCGATTTCCTTCACCACATCCAGCTGCGCCGGAACGATCAGCTTGCGCCACTCCTCGCGATCCGCATCGGACATCTCGTGGAAGGTACCGCCATTGGCGCGGAACTTGGCGCGCAGCTCCGCCTCGGCGGCGATGTTCATCTCCGCGGTCTTCTGCAGCGGCAGCGGGGCGGCGCGCAGCGCGGCCTGCACGGCGGGCGCCAGGCGGTCGAACGCGGCCTTGTTCACGATGAAGGCGCCGTGGTGGTGCAGGTGCATCGTGTCGACATAGACCGGGTTGCTCTGCGCCGCGGGGGTGGTGACGTAGTAGACGAACGGCAGGTCGGCAGCCTCCACCACGCCCTGCTGCAGCGCCGGGAACAGATCGGCCAGCGACATCTGCGCCCCGGCGGCGCCGAGCTGGCGCCAGAACACGCGCGAGGACGGGGCGGGGGAGACGCGGGCCTTGATGCCGCGCAGGGCGGCGGGCTTGCGGCAATCCGTCTTGCAGACAACGCCGGTGTAGCGGATGTCGTAGCCGCCGATCATGACCACGCCCTTCTCGGCGTAGAGGCGGGCGGCGATGGCCTCGCCATGCTTTTCCATCACCCAGGCGCGCTCGGCTTCAGAGGCCCAGAGATAGGGCACGGTGAAGACCGCAAGCTCCGGCACCACGGCGGCGCTGCCGGCGTAGGAGAGCTGGGCCGATTGCAGGCGGCCGCGGATGACCTGGTTGATGTTCTCCTGCTCGCTGGCGACGAACTGGTGCTCCATCTGGATGGCGCTGCCAGAGGTCTTGTTGACCTGGCTGATGAAATGGTCGCCGAACAGGATCAGCGGGGAGCCGGGTTGGGCGGCAGAGCCGAGCTTCCAGGCATTCTGGGCCGCAGCCGGGCCAGACCCCAGCAGAAAGGCAGCCAGCCCAAGCCCGGCGGCCAGAAGGCCAGTCCGGCGAGACAAAAGATTCTTCAGCACGTCGCTTCCCCTTGCTTTGCTGCGTCATTCTCCGGGCCAGTGTGAATCTGTTCGGCACGCGGGACATTCTCTGCCCGTCAATGCTAAATTTTTCTTCACCTGTTCCAGCCCGATCGCGACGCTGTCGTGCCCAGATAAGGGCCGCAATGGTGATTGCAAGGCTGATGCGGAAGAAACGCATGCGCCTGTGCGCGCGGTGCCGAAGCACTCCGTTAACCAAGCTGGCCGACCATGCCGGCATGTCCCTGTCCCGCCGATCGCTGCTGCTGGCCGCACCGCTGCTTCTGGCGGGGCCCGCGCGCGCCGCCGTGGCGGGATTGCGGCTGGAGAAGGCCGGCGAGGACCAGGTGGCCCTCACCGGCCCCGGGGTTCGCCGGGCGTTGCTGCTGCCGGCCCTGGGCGCGCGGATGCTGGCGCCGGTGGGGTGTGGGGGCGAGATGTTGGCCGTGGTGTCCTTCCGGCAGGAGGAAGGCGGGGCCGCGGTGGACTGGGGCGCGCTGGCGCTGGCGCTGGATGGCACGGTGGCATTGCTGGGGCTGGAGCCGCTGGGGTGGCGGGCCGGCGGGGCCAGGATGGGCACAAGGCTGATGTCGGGTGGGGACAAGCGGCAAATCGCGTTCCAGCGCGACAGCGCGGTGCCGGAAACACCCACGCTGTGGCGGCGCGAGACCTGGACGGACTACCTGGCCTGGCGGGCCCCCGCCGGGCTGGCGGATTCACCGGTGCGCGTGCCGCTGGCGGGAACGCGCCAGGCGGCGGTGGCGGCGTGGCGGCGGCGGGCGGCGCAGGTGGTGGCGGCGGAGCCGATGGCACTGACCCCTGCCCTGCTGGCCCAGGCCGGGCTTCAGGCGGCGGGCCTTTCGCTGGCCGTGAGCCTGCAGCCATCGATCAGCCAGCCATTCGGGCCGCGCACCATCGTGTAGAGCGCGAGCGCCGGCTGCCCATCGGGGCCGATCAGCTCGACCTTCTGGACCAGCGCGCCGTTCTCCTCGGCGAGGTCGGTGAAATCAACGCTGCGCGGGCGATGCACCGGGGCGTAGAGGGTGCGCACCATGGCCATGAAGTTGGCCGCGGTGCCGAACATGCCCTGGATCATCGGGCTTGCATGCGAAAACGCCGCCGCGTCATCATCGCGGCGGAAGGCTTCCATCTGCGCCTCGATGGTGCGGCGGATGGCGATTTCGTCCGCCGCGGAGACGGGTTGGGCGCTTGCCGCGGGGATGAAAAGGGCCGGCGCCAGCCGGAGAAGCTGGCGCCGGGGGAGCATCAGCCGCGAAGGGCGCGGCGGGCGACGCCGGCGAGGAAGCCGGAGGCGTTGGGCAGGATCTCGTCGTTGAAGTTGTAGGCGTCGTTATGGAGGTCCTTGCCGGGTTCGCTGGGGCCGTTGCCGATCCAGACGAAGGCGCCGGGCCGCTCGCGCAGGAACCAGGAGAAATCCTCCCCGGTCATGGCCGGCTGCATGTCGGTGCGGACCGGGATGCCGAACTCGTTGCAGGCTTCCACGGCCAGGCCGGCATTGGGCTTGTGGTTGACGGTCGGGCCGATCCCGACGCTGACATCGACCTGCGCCTTCATGCCGAAGGTGGTGGCGATGCCGTGGGCGACGCGGTTGATCGACTCCGTCAGCAGGTCGCGCACTTCGTCGCGGTAGAAGCGCTGGGTGCCGCGCATCGTCACCTTGGAGGGGATCTGGTTGGCGGCCTTGCCGCCCTCGATCGTGCCGATGGTGACCACGGCGGTGTCGAGCGGATCCACATTGCGGGCGACGATGGATTGCAGCGCGACCAGAACATGGCCGGCGGCCACCATCGGGTCGCGCGTCAGGTGCGGCAGGGCGGCGTGGCCGGCCAGGCCATCCATGGTGATCTCGATGCGGCCGCCGCCGGCCATGCACGGGCCCTCATGCACCATCACGGTGCCGGCTTCGAGGCCGGGCCAGTTGTGGTAGCCGTAGATCGATTCCATCGGGAAGCGGGTGAACAGCCCGTCCTTGATCATGTTCATGGCGCCGCCGCCGCCTTCCTCGGCGGGCTGGAACACGAGATGCACGGTGCCGGCCCAGTTGGTGTCCTGCATCAGCAGGGCGCCGGCGCCGAGCAGCGAGGTGGTGTGGCCATCATGCCCGCAGGCGTGCATCACGCCGGGGGTGCTGGAGGCATACGGCAAGCCGGTGGTTTCGGTGATCGGCAGCGCATCCATGTCCGCCCGCAACCCGACGCTGCGGTTGGAGTTGCCCCGGGTGATGGTGGCCACAACGCCATGGCCGCCGACGCCGGCGACGAAGGGAATTCCCAATTCCTTCAACCGTTCGCAGACGAACGCTGACGTATTGCGTTCATTGAGCGACAGCTCGGGGTTCGCGTGAAGGTGCCGGCGCCACCCGGTCAGTGTCTCAGCGAGTTTCTTGTCCATGGCCGCAAGCATTCCACTCCCCGGCCCGGCTGACCAGAGGGGAAAATGGGGGGGGTGACGGCGTGAGTTTTTTTCATTACGCGCTCACTTTGCCGTTATCTCGCCATGTCTCGGGTGCAGGTTCGCGGCGGACGGCGGCAAGCCGCGTGGGAGAGCCTGCATGAATCGCCTGGTGGTCGTGTCGAACCGGGTCCCGCTGCCTTCCGCCGGCGCGCGCGCGGGCGGGCTGGCGGTGGCGCTCGACGGGCTGATGGAGAAGCGCGGCGGGCTGTGGTTCGGCTGGAGCGGCACGATCGCCGAAGGTCCCACGGCCGCGCTGGGCAAGGTGGAAAGCGCGCACGGCGTGGACTACGCCACCATCGACCTGACCCAGGAGGAGCACGACCGCTACTACAACAACTTCAGCAACGGGGTGTTGTGGCCGCTGCTTCACACCATGCCGGAACTGATGAAGTTCGACCGGCGCGATGCGCGGGTGTACCGCGAGGTGAATGTGCGGATGGCGGCCAGCCTGCAGCCGCTGCTGCGGCCGACCGACGCGATCTGGATCCACGACTACCACCTGATGCCGCTGGCCGCCTGCCTGCGGGCGCGCGGCGTGAAGTGCCCGATCGGGTTCTTCCTGCACATCCCCTTCGCCGCCCCCGACGTGCTGGCGGCCGCCCCCGAAGTGGCCGCCCTGGTGCGCGACCTGCTGGCGGCCGATCTGCTCGGCTTCCAGACCGACAATGACCTCGCCAATTTCGCCGCCGCGGCGGTGCAGCTGGCCGGCGCCCAGCGGCTGCCGAGCAACGCGCTGATCTTCGACGGGCGCCGGGTGAAGCTGGGCGTGTTCCCGGTGGAGATCGAGGCGCAGGCCTTCGCCCGCACCGCGGCACGGATGGCCTATTCCGCGCCCGGCGAGCGGCTGCGGCGCAGCCTGGATGGGCAGAAGCTGATCCTGGGCATCGACCGGCTGGACCCGACCAAGGGGCTGATGCAACGCCTGGGCGGGCTGCGCGTGCTGCTGGAGCGGCACGAGGAATGGCGCCGCCAGGTGGTGATGCTGCAGATCGCCGCCGAAAGCCGCAAGGATGTGGCCAGCTACCAGGCATTGCGCGCCGCGCTGGATTCCGAGGCCGGGGCGATCAACGCCGATCTCGGCGAGGCCGACTGGCAGCCCCTGCGCATCGTCTCCCGTAACACCGACCGCAACACGGTGGCCGGGTTCATGCGCCTGGCCCGCGTGGGGCTGGTGACGCCGCTGCGCGACGGCATGAACCTGGTGGCCAAGGAATACGTGGCGGCGCAAAACCCGGAAGACCCCGGCGTGCTGATCCTGTCGCGCTTCGCCGGTGCCGCGCGGCAACTGCCGGATGCGCTGCTGGTGAACCCGCATGACCCCGACGCCATGGCCGATGCGCTGGACACGGCGCTGAAGATGGAGCTGCCGGAACGGCAGCAGCGCTGGGAGCGGCTGTGGCAGGCGATCGAGGACCGGACGCCGGCGCTGTGGGGCCGCTCGTTCCTGGCCGCGCTGATGCGCACCGCCCTGCCCTTGCCGAAGCCGAAAGTGGCGACGGCCGAAGGCATGGTGGCACCGGTGCCGGCGGGCCCGCCGCGGCTGACGCTGGTGGAGCGCGAGGCCGAGGTGCCGGCGGCGCGGCGGGTCAACTAGGGAAGCAAGCGGTTCTTTCTTGAGGAAGGACGGGTCGTGCTTCGGGCACGAGTCGGCGCCGCGCGAGGCGGTGTTTTCAAGACGGATTCAGGGTGATTTTGGGCGCGGCCGCGCCATGGCGGCGCGCGGGCCATGCGTTCCGGACGGAGTCCGGACATGCGGTGGCCGGACAGGGTCATGCCGCGGTTGCGGGTGCCACGCAGGAGCCAGCCGATCTCGGCGCGCGCGCGGCGGCGGCGGCGGAGTTCATACCAGTCGATATCGAGATCCGGCGCGTCGTTGGGATTGGTGTGGGTGGCGATGAACCAGTCCTGGCGCGGGACGCGCATCAGATGGCGGGGGGCTGCCGCCTTCGAGAGGGCGGCGAGCAGGGCCAGCAGCAGGAGCTTCAGGGCCACCGGAATCCGGGCGTGCAGAATCGCCCGCGCCCAGGGGCGCGGTGCGTCGGCTTCGCTCGGTGCGGTGGTTGATGTGGTCATCACCGGTTAGTAGAGCACAGACAACACCGGTGGGAAAGGAATTTTTTGCTCTTGCGTGAAAATTGTTAGCGACCGCCGTTTGTGGAGGCCGAGAGTTGGTGGGTCCGCTTCGCGACCCACCCTACGAGAGGGTGGGTGCAAGCGAGACAATGCCGTTCGGTTTGTCTGGATCAGCCCTTCCGCACGCCCCACAGCAGCGTGTTGGCCGCCTTCACGAAGCCGGTGAGCCCGGTGCGATACGCCTGCGGGATGAAGTACTGGCCGATCGGGATATAGGGCGGGTCCTGGAAGCCGAGCATCTGCATATCGGCCGTGACCTTCTGCTGGGCGGCGAGGTCCGGGGCATCGAACCAGGCGTCGCGCAGGGCCTCCATGGTTGGGTTGGGGGTGGAGCCGTAGATCGGGATATGGCTGCCGGGGTTGGAGGGCCACAGCCCCGCCCAGGCGATGCAGTAGACGTTCCAGCCCTTCACCACGTTGGGGTCCTTGGACTGGATGCGGCCGATCATCGTGCCCCAGTCCATCGTCTGGTAGTCGAGGTTCAGGCCCAGCGCCTTGAACATCTCGCGCGCCACCTCGCCCATGGCGTTGGGCGCCGGCAGTTCGGCGGGAACGAGCTGGACGATCTTTTCGCCCTTGTAGCCACTCTCCTTGATGAGCTGGCGGGCGCGGTCGAGGCTGCGTGGGCTTGTGATCGCGTCCAGCCCCGCGGTGCTGGCATAGGGCGAGCCGGGGGTGAACATGCCGACGCCGGTGCGCGAGAGGCTGGCTTCGTCGCCCACGATGGCCTGCATGAAATCCATCTGCTGCACGGCGGGCAGCAGGGCAGCGCGCAGCTTGGGGTTGTCGAAGGGGGGCGCGGCCTGGTTGAAGTAGATCATGCCGTAGAAGCCGAGCGGATCGAGCGGCTCCACGCGCACGCCGGGCGCCTTGCGGAGAACGGGCAGCAGGTCGAGCAGCGGGCGTTCCAGCCAATCCACCTCGCCCTTCTGCAGCGCGGCGGAGGCGGTGGCGGCATCGGGCAGGATGCGCCAATCGACCTTGTCGAAATGCGCGACCTTGCCGCCGGACCAGAAGGCGGCGGCTTCCTGGCGCGGGACGTATTTCTCGTTGCGGACATAGCCGGCGGAGGCGCCCGCCACCCATTCCTCGCGCACGAACTTGTACGGGCCGCTGCCGATCGGGTCGGTGATGGCGGTGAAGGCATCGGTGTTGGCAACGCGCTCCGGGTAGATGAAGCAGAACGTGCCGCCGAGGCCGTAGAGCAGGTGGGAGAAGGGCTTGTTCAGCTTGATCTCGAAGCGCCGGTCATCCAGCGCCTTCATTTCCACCAGCTGGCTGGCCATGCGCTTGCCGAAGGCGTCGCGCTTGGACCAGCGGTTGATGGAGGCGACGGCATCCTTGGCGAGCACCTTCTCGCCATCGTGGAAGGCCAGGCCCTCGCGCAGGGTGAAGGTCCAGGTGAGCTGGTCGGCGGAGAGGGTGTGGCCCTCGGCCATCTGCGGGCGTGGGATCAGGCCTTCATCGAGGCCGTAGAGCTGGTCGCACACCATGTAGGCGTGGTTCAGCGAGATCAGCGTGTTGGACCAGAGCGGGTCGAGCGAGGTGAGGTTGGCGTGCGGCACGAAGCGCAGGGTGCGCGCGGCGCCCTGGCCGATGGCGGGGCGGGCGAGGCCGCTGGCCATGGCGGCACCGAGGAATGGCAGGCCGAGGGCCGTACGTCGTCCGAATCCGGTCTTGGTCGGCATTGGTTCACCCCATTTTGCGTGATGGGTTCATGGTAATCACGCAGGTGCATCGATGCCACCGCCGGTTGCGCGCACGGCCGGATTTGCTGCAATGCAAAAAGCTCAGATCGCGCCTTGGGTTTCGGCGGGGCTTTCCAGGGGTTCAGTCCAGCAGCCGCACTTCGTCGCCATCGCTGACCACGCCTTCGCGCAGCACGGCGGCGTAGAGGCCAAGATTGCCGGCGTGGTGGTCGGCCAGGCGGCGCAGCACCAGCCGGTCCGAGGTGCCGGTGGCGGGGTCGATCCCGATCATGGCGCAGCGGGCATCCGGCTCCACGATGGCCAGTTCCAGGCGCGGGCCGATGGCGAGGCGGCGGCCGACCAGGGTGTTCTCGGCGAAGGGTTCGCTGCCGGGCCAGTCCCATTCCAGGTTCATGCGGAAGCGGCGCGCATCGGGGGCGACGTCTGATTCGGCGGCGAAACCGGCGATGGTCTGGCTGGTGACGAGCGAGAGCGGGCGGCAATCCTGCATGCCACGGGTGGCGAAGCGCAGGGCGAGGCGCCGCCCCGTGGCGGCTTCCAGCTCGGCGCGCAGGCGCGGGTCGTCGATGGCATGGCTGGTGCCGGTGGGGGTGGTGACGCGCACGGCGAAGGCTGTGTCGTCCGGCAAGGGCGGGGCCACCCCGCTGCCGCGCGCCCAGGCCGCCTCCAGCGCTTCATCATGCAGGGTGCGCTCGGGTGCCACGTAGGCGGCGGCGTAGGTGACCATCGCACCCAGGGTGCGGGCGGAGAACCAGGGGAAATGCGGCGGGCCGGCCGCATCGGTGAAGGCCCAGGCGCGGTCGCCCACGATCCCGGCATGGGCGACGATGGCGCGCGGCACCACCTCGCCGCCCATGGATTTCACCGGATGGCGGCGGATGGTGCGGATCGTGCCGAGGGTGGTCATGCCAGGCTCAAGCCCATTCCAGGTTCCAGGGCAGCGGGGACGTGCATTCCAGCATGCCCTTGAGCTGCTTGGTGTAGGCGGTGTTGATGAAGAAGCGGCCGAGCGGCAGGGCGGGCAGCTGGTCCAGCGTTTCGCGGTGGATGCCCTCGGCCAGCTTGTCGCGCTCCGCTTCCGTGGCGGCGGAGAGCCATTCGGCGGTGAGCGCCTCCACCTTCGCGTTCTCGAACCAGCCGGCCCAGCCGCGGGCACCGAGGCCGCGCACCACGGTGGAGATGGCGGGGTGGGCGAGCGAGGTGCCGAACCACCAGGTGTGGAAAACGGACCAGCCGCCCTTTTCGATCGGCTCGCGCGAGTTGCGGCGCTGCACCAGGCTGCCCCAATCGGTGTCCATCAGCTCCACGTTCAGGCCGAGCTTCTTGAAGTAGTCGAACGTCACGTGGCCGAAGGGGGCGATGGAGGGCACGTCGGCGGGGTTGAGGATGACGACCTTCTCGTTGTTGTAGCCGCTGGATTTCAGCGCGGCGCGGGCGGCGGCGAGGTCGCCCTTGATGATGTCCTTGCCGAGTTCCTGGCCGTAGCGGGTGCCGCAGGGGAACAGCGCCTTGCAGGTGACGAACAGGCTTTCGTCGTTGCCGGTGACGGCGCGCATGTAGTCTTCCTGCGGCAGGCCGAGGGCGACGGCGCGGCGCACGGCGAGGTTGTTGAACGGCGCGTGCAGGTGGTTGAAGCGCATCGTACCGTTGAAGCCGATGGGGTTGGTGTTCTGGATACGCAGGTGGTTCATGCGCTTCACCAGCGGCAGCAGGTCGGGCTGCACCTGTTCCCACCAATCCACTTCCTGGTTCTGCAGCGCGGCGGCCACCGTGGAGGGGTCGTTGATGATCTTCCACTCGATGCGCGCGATCTTGGCCACCTTGCCGCCGGTGGTCCAATCCGGCGCTTCCTGGCGCGGCACGTAGCCGTCGAAGCGCTCATAGGCGACGTTGGCGCCCTGGACGAACTCGCGGGCGAGGAAGCGGTAGGGGCCGGAGCCGATCATCTCCGTGACCTGCTTGTTCGGGTCGGTCTTGGCCAGATGCTCCGGCATGATCACGGGGACCATGCCGTTGGGCTTGCCGATGGCATCCGCCAGCAGGGGGAAGGGGCGCTTGAGCTTCACCTTGATGGTGCGGTCATCCGCCGTGGTCCATTCATCGACGAAGCCGGCGGCGGTTTGGCCGAACACGTCGCGCGCGGACCAGCGGCGCAGGGATTGCGCGGCATCGCGGGCCAGCACGGGCTCGCCGTTGTGGAACTTCAGGCCCTCGCGCAGGCGGATGAGCCAGGTGCGGCCGCCATCCTCGATCTGGTGGCCCTCGGCCATCTGCGGCTTGGGCTCCAGCTTGCCGTTCACGCCGTAGAGCGTGTCGAACACGTAGTAGGCGTGGGAGCCGACGGTTTGCGTGGTGGTCCAGTGCGGATCGAGCGAGGAGAGGTCGGCGGTGGGGACGAATTTAAGCGTGCGGGCGCGCTGGGCGATCGCGGGGGCGGCGAGCGTGGTGGCAGTGGCGGCAGCGGCGGTGCGCATGAACTGGCGACGCTTCATCGGCATCGTGGTCCTCCCAATGGGTCCGGTTGCTCCGGTTGGATGCACCGTCCCACGCGGGTTCGTCGGGGATCAATCCCTTTCGGGCAGCAGGCGGGCGAGTTTTCGCGGGGCGATGAGGGACCAGGAGCGGCGGACGAGGGCTTCGACCCCCGGCCAGTCGATCGCGCCGGTGAGACGCAGGCCGATCCAGCCCTTGTGGCCGAGATAGGGCGGGCGGAAGAAACGCTCGGGGTCGGCTTCGACCAGGAGTTCCTGCACCCCCCGGGGGGCCTTGCACCAGAGCGCGTCGGGCTGTGCGCCGAGTTCGCCGCCGGGGACGAACATGGCGAAGATTTTGCCCCGGATGCGGAAGGTCTGGGTGTTCCAGGTCTCGCGCTGCTCGGCGTCCGGCAAGGCGAGGCAAAGGGTGCGCAGGTGGGGGAGTGCGCCGGGCGATGCCACCTCCCCTGCCCCTCAGGCCGCTTTGGCCTGGCGGCTGATGCGCTCCAGGTTGGCCATGATGTCGCGCGCCACGCGGATGCGCTCGCCCACCTGCATGTCGCGCACGATGGCCAGCTTGTGGTCGGGGCGAAGCCGGATGGTGCCGCCCTTGCTGGCGAGCCATTGCACCAGCCCGGCGGGGTTGGAGAAGGCGTTGCCGCGGAAGCCGACGACCATGCCTTTCGGCCCGCTATCCAGCTTCTCCACGCCCGAGGCCTTGCACTGGCGCTTGAGGCCGACGACCTGGAGCAGGTTTTCCACCTCCGGCGGCAGCTTGCCGAAGCGATCGACCAATTCGGCTGCCATGGCTTCGCTCTGGGCGTCGTCTTCGAGCGCGCCGATGCGGCGGTAGAGGCCGAGGCGGACCGGGAGGTCACGCACGTAGGTATCCGGGATCAGCACGGGCAGGCCGAGATTGATGTTCGGCGTCCAGTCCCGGTCCAGCGATTTGCGGCGGCCCTTGCTGGCGCGCTGTTCGGCCACGGCATCCTCCAGCATCTGCTGGTAGAGCTCGATGCCGACTTCGCGGATATGGCCGGATTGCTCGTCGCCCAGCAGGTTGCCGGCGCCGCGGATATCGAGGTCGTGGCTGGCCAGGGTGAAGCCGGCGCCCAGCGTGTCGAGCGTGTGCATCACCGCCAGGCGCTTCTCGGCGGCGGCGGAGAGGCGCTGGTTGGGCGGCCAGGTGAGGTAGGCGTAGCCGCGCTGTTTGCCGCGGCCGACGCGCCCGCGCAGCTGGTAGAGCTGGCCGAGGCCGAACATGTCGGCCCGGTGGATCACCAGCGTGTTCACCGCGGGCATGTCGAGGCCGGACTCCACGATGTTGGTGGAGAGCAGGATGTCGTATTTCCCGTCGCCGAACTCGGTCATCACCCGTTCCAGCTCGGTCGGTGCCAGGCGGCCATGGGCCTGGATCATGCGGGCATCGGGGATGATCTCGCGCAGGCGGGCGGCCATGCGGTCGAGGTCCTCCAGGCGCGGCACCACGCAGAACACCTGCCCGCCGCGGAAGCGCTCGCGCTGCAGCGCCTCGCGGATCACCACGCCGTCGAACGGCATGATGAAGGTGCGCACGGCGAGGCGATCCACCGGGGGCGTGGCGATCAGGCTCATCTCGCGTACGCCCGTCAGCGCCAGTTGCAGCGTGCGCGGGATCGGCGTGGCGGTGAGGGTGAGGACGTGCACGTCCTCCTTGATCGCCTTCAGCTTCTCCTTGTGGGCGACGCCGAAATGCTGCTCCTCGTCCACGATCAGCAGGCCGATGTGGTTGAAGGTGACGCTCTTGGCCAGCAGGGCATGGGTGCCGACGACGATGTTGACGTCGCCGGAGGCCAGGCCCGCGCGCACCTCGTTGGCTTCCTTGGCCGCGACCATGCGCGAGAGTTGGGCGACCTTGATCGGCAGCCCGGCGAAGCGGGCGGAGAAGGTGCGGAAATGCTGGCGCGACAGCAGCGTGGTCGGCACCACCACGGCCACCTGCATGCCCGACATGGCGGCAACGAAGGCGGCCCGCAGCGCCACCTCGGTCTTGCCGAACCCCACGTCGCCGCAGATCAGGCGATCCATCGGGCGGCCGGAGGCGAGGTCTTCCAGCACGTCGGAGATCGCGCGGGTCTGGTCCTCGGTCTCGGCGAAGGGGAAGCGGGCGCAGAATTCGTCCCATGCGCCTTCGGGGGGCATCATGGCATCCGCGTCGCGCAGCTTGCGGGCGGCGGCGATGCGGATCAGTTCGGCGGCCATGTCGCGCACGCGGGACTTCATCTTGGCCTTGCGCGCCTGCCAGGAGGCACCGCCGAGCTTGTCCAGCGCCACGCCGGCGCTTTCGCTGCCGAAGCGCGACAGCATCTCGATATTCTCGACCGGCAGGAACAGCTTGTCGCCGCCGTCGTAGATCAGGCGCAGGCAATCATGCGGGGCGTTGTTGACCTGCAGCGTGACCAGCCCGTCGTAGCGGCCGATGCCGTGGTCCTGGTGCACCACGAGGTCGCCCTCGGCGATTTCCGTGGCCTCAGCGATGAACTGGTCGGCGCGCTTGCGGCGGCGCGGGGGGCGGGCAATGCGCTCGCCGAGCAGGTCCTGCTCCGAGACGATGGCGGTGTCCTCGGCGAGGAAGCCGCGCTCGATGCCCAGGGAGACGAGGATGACGGGGCCGCGCGGCAGGGCGCGGGCGACCTCCCAGGTCTCGGCGGTTTCGGTCTTGAAGCCATGTTCGCGCAGCAGGTTGCCCAGGCGCTCGCGCGAGCCGGTGGTCCAGGCGGCCAGGATCAGCCGGCGGCCCTCGCTGGCCCAGCGATCGCCCTGCGCCTTCAGCTGGTCGAACACGCTGATCCCCGGCCCGCCGCCGGATTGGGCGAAGATCGGCGCCGGGCGGCCGCCGGCATCCGGCCCCTCGGCACCATCGGGCTTGCCGTAGGGGGTGAAGGCGAAGGCGGGCCCGCTGCCCAGCATCGCGTCCCAGTCCTCGCGGGTGAGGTACAGCCGCTCCGACGGCAGGGGGCGATAGGGTGTTTCGCCATCGCGCGGTAGGGTGCGGCGGGCGTCGTAGTGGTCGGCGATCATCTCCAGCCGGGCGGTGAGGATCTCGTCGGACTGGTTGTCCAGGCTGACGGAGGCGCCGGGCAGGTAGTCCAGCAGGGTTTCCATGGAGCTGTGGAACAGCGGCACCCAGTGTTCCATGCCCGGGTGGCGGCGGCCATCGGAGATGGACAGGTAGATCGGGTCACTGGCGGCGGCCGGGCTGAACAGCTCGCGCCAGGCGGTGCGGAAGCGGGCGACGCTGTCCTTGTCGAGAAACACCTCGCTCACCGGCCGCAGCATCAGCCTGTCGGCCTTGGCGCCGCTGCGCTGGGTGGCGGGGTCGAAGCTGCGGATGTCCTCGATGTCGTCGCCGAACAGGTCGAGGCGCAGGGGTTCCGGCACGCCGGCCGGGAAGATGTCGATGATCCCGCCCCGGATGGCGAATTCGCCCGGCTCCATCACGGTGGCGGCGCGGCCGTAGCCGTTGGATTCCAGGAAGCGCGCCAGCTCCTCCGGCTTGATGCGGTCGCCACGCTTGAAGCTGCGGCTGCCGCCGTGGAAGGCGTGGCGCGGCGGCACGCGCTGCACCAGGGCATTCACCGTGGTGAGCAGGATGCGGGTGCCCTGCGCCGGTTCGATCAGGCGGGAGAGCGTGGCAATGCGCTCGCTCACCAGCTCCGGGTTGGGCGAGACGCGGTCGTAGGGCAGGCAATCCCAGGCCGGGAAGCGCAGCACTTCCGCGTCCGGCGCGAAGAAGGCCAGGGCTTCGGCCATGCGCGCCATGCGGGCATCGTCGCGCGCCACATGCACCAGCGGGCCCTTGTGCTCGGCGCTGCGGCGGGCGAGCAGGATGGCATCCCAGCCCTCCGGGGCGCCGAAGACCGTCAGCGTCATCGGTGGGTGCCGCCGGCGGTCACGTAGGCCAGGATCTCGCGCAGCATCGGGCTGTCGGCCTCGGGCGGGATCGGCGCGCGGCCGGTGAGCCAGTCCGTGAGGTCGGTGTCGGGCAGTTCCATCACCGCTTCCAGCGCGTCCATCTCGGCATGGCCCAGCGTGGCCAGCCGGGCGGCGACGAAGCCGCCGATCATCAGGTCGTTCTCTTTCGTGCCGCGATGGGTGGCACGGAAGAGCAAACGACGGCGGCGGTGCTCGGTTGCTGTGGAGTCGTCCGGTGTCATGCCCGTCACATACGCTCTCATCGCGAAGCTTGCAGCCCGTCTGGCGCTGGAATCTCCGCAGAATGCATGCGGGGCGTGCACACGCGGGTTGCTGCGCCTTGGCCGCTGCCCGTAGAAGCGGCCGATTACGCGGAGAACTGCCATGGCCCAGACACGCCGGGATGCGATGGAAGACCGGCTGATCGTGGCGCTGGACGTGCCCTCGATCGCCCAGGCGCGCGCGCTGGTGGAGCGGATCGGCGATGCGGTGCGGTTCTACAAGGTGGGCTACTGGCTGCTCTATTCGCCGGGGGCCGACGGGCTGCTGGCGGAGCTGAAGGCGGCCGGCAAGCGCATCTTCCTGGATGCCAAGCTGCACGACATTCCCCAAACCGTGGAAATCGGCGCGGCCCGGCTGGCCGAGCGCGGCGTGGACCTGCTGACGGTGCATGCGGAACCGGCGGTGATGCAGGCCGCGGTAAAAGGGGCGGCCGGCAGCGGGCTGATGGTGTTCGGCGTGACGGTGCTGACCAGCCTGGACGACTCCGACCTCGCCGAGATCGGTTATCGCATGGGCGTTTCGGACCTGGTGTCGCGCCGCGCCCGCCAGGCCGCCGAGGCCGGCTGTGCGGGCATCATCGCCTCGCCGGAGGACAAGCCGGCCCAGTTGCGTGCGGCGGCCGGCGCGCCGGGCCTGCTGATCGCCACCCCCGGCATCCGCCCGGCCGGCGCCGATGTCGGCGACCAGAAGCGCGTGGCCACGCCGGCGCAGGCGATCCGCGACGGATCGGACTATCTGGTGGTCGGCCGCCCGATCGTGGCGCAGCCCGACCCGGCGGCGGCGGCACGGGCCATCCTGGCGCAGATGCGTGAAGGCGCCTGACCCCCCTGCCCCACTCGGACCGCTCTTCGAGCCGCTATCCTCGCTGCGCGGCGTCGGCGAGGCGCTGTCCACCCTGATCGCGCGGGCTGCCGGCGGGGAGCGAGTGGTGGACCTGCTGTTCCACCTGCCAGACAGCTACATCGACCGGCGGGTGCGAAGGCGCATCCGGGACATGGGGCCGGGCGAGATGGGCACGCTGGAGGTGGAGGTGGTGGGCATCGAGCCCCCGGCCACGCGCCGCCAGCCCACCAAGGTGCGGGTGACCGACGGCAGCGGCTTCGCGGAGCTGGTGTTCTTCAACCGCTACCCCACCGGCCGGCTGCCGGTGGGTGCGAAGGTGCTCGTCTCCGGCAAGTGGGGCGAGGGCCGGCAGATGCCGCATCCCGATTTCATCGTGCCGGCAGACCGGCCAGACATGCTGCCGGCGGTGGAGCCGGTCTGGCCGCTGACGGCCGGGCTGTTCGGCTACCATTTGCGCAAGCCGGTGGCCGAGGCGGTCGGCCGGGTGCCGGACCTCGACGAATGGCACGACGGCCCGCTGCTGAAGCGCGAGGGCTGGCCCGCCTTCCGCGATGCGCTGGTCACGGTGCAGACGCCCGCCCTGCCCCCCGGCCCGGAATCGGCGCGGCGCCTGGCCTATGACGAGCTGTTCGCCGACCAGGTGGCCCTCGCCCTGCTGCGTCGCCGCGTGCGAGCCCGGCCCGGCCGGGCACTGAAGGGCGACGGCCGGTTGCGGCAGGAAGCCCTCTCCCGCTTTGGCCACGAACCCACCGAGGCCCAGCGCGCCGCCCTGGCGGAGATCGACGAAGACCTCGCCTCCCCCCGCCGGATGCTGCGCCTGCTGCAGGGCGACGTGGGTGCGGGCAAGACGCTGGTGGCCGCTTTGGCGATGCTCACCGCCGTGGAAGCCGGCGCCCAGGCCGCCATCATGGCACCCACCGAGCTGCTGGCGCGCCAGCACCACCGCACCCTGTCGCGCATCTGCCCGGTCCCGGTGGAGCTGCTCACCGGCTCCGTCACCGGCCGGGCGCGCGCCCGCGTGCTGGGTGGGCTGGCTGATGGCTCGGTACCGATCGTCGTCGGCACCCATGCGCTGATCCAGGAGGGCGTGGAATTCCAGGACCTGGCGCTGGCGGTGATCGACGAGCAGCACCGCTTCGGCGTGGAACACCGCCTCTCCATCGGCGCCAAGGGCGAGGCGACCGATGTGCTGGTGATGACGGCCACACCGATCCCGCGCACCGTGCTGCTCACCCAATGGGGCGAGATGCAAACCAGCCGCCTCGCCGGCAAGCCCGCCGGCCGCCAGCCGATCCGCACCACCATCCATTCCCTTTCCACGCTGGTGGACATCGTAGAAGCCCTGCGCCGCAAGCTGGAGGACGGCGCGCGCATCTACTGGGTGTGCCCGCTGGTGGAGGAAAGCGAGATGATCGACCTCGCCAACGCCGAGGCCCGCTTCGCCGAACTCACCCAGTATCTCGGCCCCGTCGTCGGGCTGGCGCATGGCCGCCAGGAAACCGCGGTGCGCGAGGCCGCGCTGATCGATTTCGCCGCCGGCCGCACCAAGGTGCTGGTGGCCACCACGGTGATCGAGGTGGGCGTGGACGTGCCCGAGGCCACGGTGATGGTGGTGGAGCACGCCGAGCGCTTCGGCCTGGCCCAGCTCCACCAGCTGCGCGGCCGCGTGGGCCGCGGCAGTGCGCAGAGCTTCTGCCTGCTGCTGCACGCCGACGGCCTGAACGAAACCGCCCGCCGCCGCCTGTCGCTGCTGCGCGACACCGAGGACGGCTTCGTGATCGCCGACGAGGATTTCCGCCTGCGCGGCGGCGGCGACCTGCTGGGCACCCGCCAATCCGGCCAGCCCGGCTGGCGCCTGGCCCTGATCGACCGCGACGAAGACCTGCTGCACATGGCCGGGCGCGATGCCGAGCTGCTGGTGCAGAAGGACCCACGGCTGGAAACCCCGCGCGGCCAGGCGGTGCGGATGCTGCTGGCGCTGTTCGAGAAACGCGCGGCGGTGCGGACGTTGCAGTCGGGGTAGCACGCGCGGCGATGCCATTGATCCGGCAACCGCCCCGCCCCATCTCGGCCACGGACCGAAGCGACGAAGGACGCCGCCGCATGCCCTGCGGGATCGCCACCCTGCCCCTGCGGCGCTGGCTGGAGCTTGCCGACGGGCCCGGCCGCATGCGGCCCATGGAGGGGCTGCGCGGCGTGGCCGTGATCCTGGTGTTCCTGCAGCACTACGCGGTGCAGACGCAGCTTTTCGTCGATCTCGGGCCGGTCTCCGCCGAGCTTGCCGCGATGGCGCGCAGCTTTGGCAATCTCGGCGTGGAGCTGTTCTTCATTCTCAGCGGCTACCTGATCCACGGCACGCTGCTGCGCCGCAACCCGGGCTTCCTGCCCTTCATGGCCCGGCGGGTGGAACGGCTCTACCCCGCCTTCCTGGCCGTCTTCGCCCTGGCCGTGGCCTGGCACCTGCTGCTGCGCACCGGCGAGATCCCCGCGGCGCCGGAGGCGGCGGTGCGGGTGATCCTGGCCAACCTGCTGTTCCTGCCCGGCGTGGTGGCAATGCCGCCAGTGCTGGAGGTTGCCTGGACGCTCAGCTGGGAGATGGCGTTCTACCTGCTGCTCGGGCTCGCGGTGCCCGGGCTACGCATGGCCGTCTGGCCGCGCGCAGGGCGCATCGCCTTCATCATCGCCGGTGCCGCCGCGGTCACGGCGGGCAGCCTGGCGGCCCCGCAGGGCATCGGCCCGTTCGCCGCGCCGCTTGTGGCGCTGCCGTTCTTCGCGGGGATGCTGCTGTTCGAGGTGAAGGACACAAGCCGCCTCACCGTCCCGGGCGGCCTCGCCTTCGCCGCGGGGGCGGGCGCGCTGCTGTTCGCCCGCTACGTCGCGCCGTCGCGCGTGGCGCTGGAATGGATGGAGACGCTGGCCCTCACCGTGCTCTGCGCCGCGGCATTCCAGGACGGGAACAGCGCGGCGCGCCTCCTCGCGTGGGAGAAGCTGCGCTGGCTCGGCAATATGAGCTACTCCTACTACCTGCTGCACGGGGTCATCGTGGTCGCGACGTTCCGGGGCCTGGCCTGGCAGGTGGGGCTCGGCTGGCCATCCTGGGCGGCGTGGGGGCTGCTTCCGGTCACGTTCGCCCTCAGCGTCGCGGCCAGCCTGGGACTGTTCCTGGCGGTCGAGCGCCCGTTCTCCCTGAAGCCGCGCCGGATTTGCCCCGCCGCGGCCCCAACGGCCGCCTCCCGAGCGCCACCGGCATGAAGGCAACCACCGCCCACCGCTTGCAATACGGCAGCGTTGCGCTATCTCCCGCGGCGCGCAGGTTCCTGCTGGGCCAGGGCCGATGCGACGCATAGCGTGGGGGACGACCGTGGCAACCGACAGCAAGGCCCCGCTCATCGAGATCGAGGGGCTGACCAAGCGTTTCGGCGCATTCACCGCGGTGGACAACGTGTCGTTCACCGTCGCGCGCGGGGAGGTGTTGGGCTTCCTGGGCCCGAACGGCGCCGGCAAATCCACCACCATGCGCATGCTGGCCGGGTTCATGACCCCCACCGCCGGCACCGCGCGCATCTGCGGGCACGACGTGCAGGCCGACAGCGTGGCCGCCCGCCGCACGCTGGGCTTCCTGCCCGAAGGGGCGCCGACCTACCCGGAAATGACGGTGGAGGCGTTCCTGTCCTTCGTCGCCGCCATCCGTGGCTATGGCGGCAAGGAGGCAGCGCGGCGCATCGGCCGGGCGATCGAACTCACCACGCTGCAGGGCGTGCGCCTCCAGCCGGTGGAAACGCTCTCCAAGGGCTTCAAGCGCCGCGTGGGCCTGGCCCAATCCCTGCTGCACGATCCGCCGGTGCTGGTGCTGGACGAACCCACCGATGGCCTGGACCCCAACCAGAAGCACGAGGTGCGCCTGCTGATCCGCCAGATGGCGCCGGAGAAGGCCATCGTCATCTCCACCCACATCCTGGAGGAGGTGGAGGCCATCTGCACCCGCGCCATCATCATCGCCCGCGGCAAGGTCCTGGCCGATGACACGCCGGCGGAGCTGGTCAAGCGCCACCCCTCCGGCAAGCTGGACGACGTGTTCCGCGACATCACCCAACCGAAGGCGGCGTGACGCGATGCGCAATACCCTGATCGTGGCCCGGCGCGAGCTGGGCGGCTACTTCGCCACCCCGGTGGCGGTGGTGTTCATCGTGATCTTCCTGGCGCTGCAGGGCGTGCTCACCTTCAACATGGGCAATTTCTTCGACCGCAATCAGGCGGATCTCGCGCCCTTCTTCAACTTCGTGCCCTGGGTATTCCTGCTGCTGGTGCCCGCCATCACCATGCGCCTGTGGGCGGAGGAACGGCGGCTGGGCACGATCGAGCTGCTGCTCACCCTGCCGATCACGCAGGGCCAGGCCGTGCTGGGCAAGTTCCTCGCCGCCTGGGCGTTCTGCGCCATCGCGCTGGCGCTGACCTTCCCGTTCATCGTGACCGTCAACTACCTGGGCAACCCCGACAACGGCGTGATCGCCACCGGCTATCTCGGCGCGCTGCTGGTGGCCGGCGCCTTCCTCTCGATCGGCTCGGCCCTGTCGGCCGCCACCAAGAACCAGGTGATCGCCTTCGTGCTGGCCGTGGCCGTGTGCTTCCTCTTCGCGGTGGCCAGCTACCCCGTCGTCACCGACTTCCTGTCCAAGACCGTGCCCACCCTGGCCGAGGTGGCCCGCCGCCTGAGCGTGTCGGAGCGCTTCCAGGGCTTCACCCGCGGCGTGGTCTCGCTGCGCGACATCGTCTACTTCGCCAGCTTCATCGGCTTCTGGCTGTATCTCAACACCGTCATTGTTGAACATCGGAAGGCGGACTGAGCCATGCGCCGTCTCTGGACCTCTGTCGTCGGCGTGGTGGCGGTGTTCGCCCTCCTGGTCGGCGTAAACCTGCTGGCGGAATACCGCCTGGCCCAATCCAAGCTCGATCTCACCCAGCAGCGCCTCTACACGCTGGCGCCGGGCACGCGGAAGATCCTGGGCGACCTCAAGGACCCGATCACGCTGCGCTTCTACTATTCGCGCACGCTGGGCAGCCGCATCCCGATGTATGGCGCCTACGCCGATCGGATCAGCGAGATGCTGCGCGAATACGCCAGTGCCTCGGGCGGCAAGATCCGCCTGGAATTCTACGACCCCGAGCCGTTCAGCCCCACCGAGGACCGCGCCGTGGCTTACGGCCTTCAGGGCGTGCCGATCGACCAATCGGGCGAGCAGGTCTATTTCGGCCTCGCCGGCTCCAACCTGCTGGACGACGAGCGCACCATCGCCTTCTTCCAGCCGGAGCGCGAACGCTTCCTGGAATTCGACCTCACCCGCCTCGTCTACGAGCTCTCCAGCCCCAAGCGCCCGCTGATCGGCGTGATGTCCTCGCTGCCGCTCGATGGCGACCCGCGCATGATGATGATGACGCAGAACCGCGCCGCCGGTCAGCCCTGGGTCGCCTCCATGCAGCTGCGCCAGGCCTTCGGCATCCGCCAGGTGCCGCTCGATGCCCAGGTGATCGACCCCGAGATCCAGGTGCTGCTGGTCGCCCACGCCCAGAACCTGTCCGACAACACGCTCTACGCCATCGACCAGTTCGTGATGCGCGGTGGCCGGCTGATGGCCATGGTCGATCCGCACAGCGAGGCGCAGGGCGCGGTGGCGGATCCGCAAACCGGCCAGCCGCCGCGCGATACCGCCAGCACCCTCGCCAAGCTGTTCGACGCCTGGGGCATCGGCTTCGACAACACCCAGATCGTCGGCGACCTCAAGGGCGCCTGGCGCGTGCGCGGCTCGCCCACCGACCGGGCGCAGGTGGTGGACTACGTCGCCTGGTACAACATCCGCGACGGCCTCAACACCAATGACCCCGCCACGGTGGAACTCAGCCAGGTGACGGTCGCCTCCGCCGGATCGCTGTCGAAGAAAGACGGCGCCAACATCGAGTTCACCCCGCTGCTCACCAGCTCCGAGCTGTCCGGCCCCGTGGCGCTGGACAAGGTGAAGATGATGC
The DNA here is from genome assembly GCA_044358135.1 of Acetobacteraceae bacterium. GTDB lineage: Bacteria > Pseudomonadota > Alphaproteobacteria > Acetobacterales > Acetobacteraceae > CAMDGX01. The sequence goes on from JBIKOJ010000027.1 coordinate 28,354, forward strand.
CCGATCCCGGCCGCATCCTGGGCGAATTCCGCCCGGACGGTCAGCGCCGGGTGATCGCCGCCCGCGTCCGCGGCGAGCTGTCCTCCGCCTTCGCTACCCCCCCTGCCCCGCTGCCCGATGCCCGCGAGAAGGTCACGCTGCCCGAGCACCGCGCCAAGACCGACGGCACCGCCAACATGGTGGTGGTGGCCGACACCGACATCCTGGCCGACCGCTACTGGGTGCGCGTGCAGGAATTCTTCGGCCAGCAGGAAGCCACCCCCTTCAGCGACAACGGCGCCTTCGTCGCCAACCTCGTCGGCACGCTGGCGGGTGGCGACGCGCTGATCGGCCTGCGCTCCCGCGGCACCTCGCTACGCCCGTTCGAGCTGGTGGAGGACATGAACCGCAGCGCCGAGGCCCGCTTCCGCGCAACGGAGCAGGAACTGTCCAAGCACCTGGACGAGACGCAGAAGAAGCTGGCCGAACTCCGCACCGGCCGTGGCAGCCAAAGCCAGAACGCCGTGATCTCCGAACAGCAGCGCGAAACCATCGACGCCCTGCGCCGCGACATCGCCGATACCCGCGGCAAGCTGCGCAACGTGCAGCTGGAACTGCGGCGCGACATCCGCTCGCTGGAAACCCAGCTGCGCCTGTTCAACATCGTGCTGGTCCCCGCCGTGCTGGCGGTGCTGGCGATCCTGCTCGGCCTCGCCCGCCGACAGCGGCGCGCCCGGGCCCGGGCATAGGGAGGGCGCACGCATGAACCGCAACCTGCGCACCACCCTCCTGCTCGCCATCGCCGGCGCCATCGCGCTGATCGCCGGCTGGCAGTTCGGCACCCCCGGCCAAACCGGCCAGATGGCCGTCGCCCCCGGCACCCTCGTCTTCCCCGGCCTCGCCACCAAGCTGCAGGACGCCGAGCGCGTCACCATCACCACCAAGGGCCGCACCCTCACCCTGGTCCGCAAGGACGGCATCTGGGGCATCGCCGAACGCGGCGGCTACCGCGCCCAGCAGGACCGGCTGCGCGAACTCCTCACCGGCCTCACCGAACTGCGCGTGACGGAACAGCGCACCTCGGACCCCGAGCAATACGACCGCCTCGGCGTCGGCGACCCCGCCAAGCCCGTCACCACCGCCCAACTCGTCCGCGTGCTCGGCGCGCAGGACCGCGTGATCGCCGAGCTGATCGTCGGCCACCGCCGCGTGCGCACCGCCGGGAACGTGCCCGAGAGCATCTACATCCGCCGCGTGGGCGAAGCGCAGTCCTGGCTCGCCGAAGGCCGCCTGCCGGTGGATGCCGACCCGCAGCTGTGGTTCGAGCGCGAGATCACCAACATCCGCAAGGAGCAGGTGGCGTCCATCGTCAGCACCCGCGCCGAGGGCATGCTCGAATTCGGCAAGGACGGCGAAATCCTGGTGTTGAAGGCCCCCGCCGAGCAGCCGAAGCTGGACGAGTACCGCGTGGAGGACGTCTTCCGTGGCCTCGATTCCCTCACCCTGACGGACGTGAAGCCCGCCACCGAACAGCCCGGCGAGAAAATCGGCACCGCCATCTACACCCTCACCGACGGCATGACCGTCACCGTCATCGTCTTCCGTGCCGACGTGGATGTCTGGGCCCAGTTCCACGCCGCCGGCGAAGGCGAGGCGAAAGCCAAGGCCGAGGCGCTCAACCGCCGCATCGCCGGCTGGGCCTACCAGCTCGGCTCCTGGAAGGAGAAATCCTTCGTGCCCAAGCTGGACGAGCTGAAGGCCGACGAGCCCGAGAAGCCCGCCGAGCCCGAGGCCGAGACCGAAAAGAAGCCGACTGAATGACGCAGCCGGGCCGGGCGGGATGAGCCGCGAATACCCCGACCGCCCGATCGTCGGCATCGGCGTGGCCGTACTGCGCCCCGGCGATGGCGTGCCGGAAGTGCTGCTGGTGCGCCGCGGCAAGCCCCCCAGTCTCGGCAGCTGGGCCCTGCCCGGCGGCGCGCAGGAACTGGGCGAAACCGCGGCGGACGCGGCACGGCGCGAGATCCTGGAGGAATGCGGCCTGCGGCTGGAGGCGGTCCACCTCGCCGCCAACGTCGATTCCATCCACACCGACAGCGCCGGCCGCGTGCGCTACCACTACACCATCATCGATTTCGCCGCCCTCTGGCAGGGCGACGAGGCAGTGGCCGGCGACGACGTCTCCCACGTGCAATGGGCCCGCGTCGATGCGCTGGAAGGCTACGAGCTATGGAGCGAGGCGCACCGGGTGATCACCATCGCCCGGCACCTCCTGGAGCTGTAGCATGCGCATGCTGCTGGTACTCGTCGCCGCCGCCGCCGTGGGCGCCTGGTTCGTGCCGCAGATCCAGGAAGGCACGGAAGGCCCCTGCCGCGCCCTGGAACAGAAGATGCGCGCCACCCTGCCCGCCGGCTCCCAGATGGCCCGTGCGGTGGCGGCCGAAACCGTGAAGCAGCTGGAACAGATGCCGCATGGCGGCGGCTGCGTGGTGGGCTGGTGGCAGCTGGTGCTGGAACACGGCTGGGGCCCGGCCGGCGCCAAGCCGAAATAGCGCGCCCCGCGCCGATATGATGTTGGGTTAACGAAACCAGGCTGGAACCCGGCCGGCCCTCCTGGCATGCTCCCCGCAAGGGCCGCAACGACGGCCCGCGACCGAGGGGAACACCGCCATGGAATTCGGCTACTTCACCATGCCCTCCCATCCGCCGGAGCGGAGCCTGAAGGACGGGCACGACTGGGACCTGCAAACCTTCCGCTGGCTCGACGAGATGGGCTTTTCCGAGATCTGGATCGGCGAACACCACACCGCCCCGTGGGAGCCGCACCCGGCACCGGATCTGCTGATCGCCCAGGCCCTGCTGCAAACCAAGCGCATCCGCATCGGGCCTGGCGGCTTCCTGCTGCCCTACCATCACCCCGCCGAACTCGCCAACCGCGTGGCCATGCTCGATCACCTCTCCGGCGGCCGCCTCAATTTCGGCATCGCCGCCTCCGGCCTGCCCAGCGATTGGGCCATGTTCAACGTCGATGGCATGAGCGGCGCCAACCGGGAGATGACGCGCGAGGCGCTGGACATCATCCTGAAGATGTGGGGCACGCCGGGCCCGTGGGAGCACAAGGGCAAGCACTGGACGGTGAACAAGCCCGATACGATGTTCGGCTTCCTCAAGCCGCACATCGCCCCGCTGCAGCAGCCCCACCCGCCGATCGGCGTCGCCGGCCTGTCCAAGAACTCCGACACGCTGAAGATGGCCGGCGAATTCGGCTACCTGCCGATGAGCCTCAACCTCAACCCCGGCTACGTCAAAAGCCATTGGGAGAGCGTGGAGGCCGGCGCCGCGAAATCCGGCCGCACGGCGGATCGGCGCGACTGGCGCCTGGTGCGCGAGATCTTCGTCGCCGAGACGGATGAGAAGGCGTGGGACCTCGCCGTCAACGGCCCGATGGGCCGCATGATGCGCGAGTATTTCCTGCCGCTGCTTTCCAATTTCGGCTTCAAGGAATACCTCAAGCACGACCCCTCGGTGCCCGATGACGAGGTGACGGTGGAATACTGCGCCCACCACAACTGGCTGGTCGGCTCGCCGGAGACGGTCGCGAAGAAGATCGAGGCCGTCTACAACGATGTCGGCGGCTTCGGGCAACTGCTGGTGTTCGGCTTCGACTATGTCGAGAACCCCGCCGCCTGGCAGACCTCGCTGCGCCTCATCGCCGAGGAAGTGAAGCCCCGCACCGCCCATTTGGTGCCCACCCCGGTGGCGATCGCCGCGCAGTAAATCCACCGCCGACGCGCCCGGCCATCCCCAAGCGAAGAGGTCACAGAGAACACAGAGGATCAAGGAGACCACAGAGGAGACCGAATCAAGGCATGCGACATCTGCTTCCGCCGCCTTGCTTCTCCGTGCTCTCTGTGGCCCTCCGTGTCCTCTGTGACCACTTCGCTTCAGGGCCGCGCCACCGCGCATCGCCCGGAAGAATCGGCCCCGCCCGCCCTACCCCGCCTCCGCCTCCCGCCGCCGCCGGTAATGCCGGTGCGCCTTGGCCCGGTTGCCGCAGGAAGACATGTCGCACCACCGGCGGTTCCCGGCCTTGCTGGCATCCAGAAACAAATAGCGGCATTCCGGGTTGTCGCATTGCCGCACCCGCTCGCGCCGCGGCCCGGTCAGCAACTCCGCCGCCGACCACAGCAGCCGCGCCCGCGCCGAGTCCCACGGCGACGGCGCCTCCACCTCCCAGTCCAGCCCATCGCCGGCCCAGGCGAGATGCCGGCGCGCCGGCGCCGCCGCCAGCGCCGCGTTCAGCACCGCAAGGTCACACGCCGGCGGCGGCGCCTGCCCGGCGCGGGCGGCGAACAGGCCGTGCAAGGCCTCGCGCAGGTGCAGCACCGCGCCGAACCAGCCCGCCTCCGGGGCCGGCAGCGCCTCGCCGGTCTCCGCCTTCCACCATGCTGAGAGATCGTCCGGCGCCGTCAGCGTTTCGGTCGGCCGCGCTCGCCCGCGCCAAAGACGGGTGTTCACGAACGCCAGGCTGAGGTCATCGCGGGGCACGGCCATGGACACGGCTTAGCGCACTCCATCCCGAGTTGCGATATAACCGGTTATATGGTTATATCCACCCGCCAAACAGGAGGATCCCATGATCGACCATGTCTCCATCGGCGTGCGCGACTTCCCCCGCGCCCGCGCCTTCTACGATGCCGTGTTCGCCGCCCTGGGCGGCCGCGCGCACCACGCCGGCGACGATTACGCCGGCTATGGCCGCGATGTGCCGGTGTATTGGGTGCAGGTCTCGCCCAGCCCGGTCCCGCCCGACATGGGCTCCGGCCTGCATTTCTGCTTCCACGCCGAAACCCGCGCGCAGGTGGATGCGTTCTACCGGGCAGCGCTCGCCCATGGCGGCACCGATAACGGCCCGCCCGGCCTGCGCCCCAACTACGGGCCGGACTACTACGCCGCCTTCGCCATCGACCCCGACGGCTACCGCATCGAGGCCCACACCCACGCGGGCTAGGCTGTCAGGTCCCGGAAAGGTGGCAGGCGGTCACCGAAACCGTGATCCCGTTCTGCCCCGCCGGCAGCACGCTGCCGAGCCAATGCGTGCCCGCGATCGCCACGCGCACGTATTGGCCGGCGGCCCCGTTGCAGCTGGTGGCCGGCGTCACGCTCACCTCGGCGGCAGAGATGATGCCGGGGAACACCCATTGCCCCGCCAGCGTCGCGGCGTAGCTGGCCGGCGCGGCACAGGCCGGCGCCGCCAGCGCCACGCAGCGCGCCGTGGCACTGGCCGCGGCCTGCAGCCCGCTGCGCGTCCAGCCGATCAGCCCGGCGCCCACCAGGCCCATGGTCACGCTGAGCATCAGCACCCCGGCCACGGCGAATTCCACCGATACGGCACCGCGCCGGTCCCGCGCGAGCAGGCGCCTCATCGCACCACCACCGTCGCCGTGTAGCTCAGCGTGCGCGCCCCCCCGACGGAGACCAGTGGGAAGCTCGGCACGAAGCTGTAGCTGCCGGAGACGGTCAGGTAGCGCTGTGCCACGCCGCCATCCGCACAGGTGGCGGTGCAGGCCACCGCGGCACCCAGCGTGCGCGGCGTGCCGGTGGGGCAGTAGCACGCCGCAGCGGTAGCGCTTGCCGTCGCCCCCGTCAGCCAGGAACTGGCGGTCACGATGCCCGTCAGCGTGGCCGTGGAAACCCCGGCGCCGCTGCGCGAGGCATAGCTGGCGGCATTGGCCACGCCCGCAGCGAGCTGGGCATGATGGCGCAGCATCATGCCGTAATCGACGAGGTTGCCCAGCAGCACGGCCGTGATCGGCAGCGCAATCGCCAGCTCCACCGCCGCCGCACCACGGCGCCCGAGCCTGGGCCAGCCCCTCATCGCACCAACGCCACGTTGGCCGTCGTCGCCGCCGGGGCGCTGGCCGCCGCGTTGATGCCCGCCGACCCCGCGACATAGATCGTGCTCGCCACCACCTTGAAGGTGGCACCGCTGGCGGCGTTCATCTGGATGTTGTTGGTCATGCTGAGCGCGCCGCACTTGGCATAGAACGCCCCGCCCATCGTCAGCGTGGATCCGCCCGCCATGGTGTTGGTCGGCGCGGTGCCATCCGCCTTGCACCCCTGCCAGAACACGATCCCGGCCGTCGGCCCGCTCCCCGGCGCCGTCAGCGCCATGGTGTTGGAATAGTTGGTCCAGCTGATCGCCCCGGGGTTGCCGCCATTGCGCCCGATCAGCACGAAGCTCACCCCGTTCGCCGAGACGATGTTGGAGTTGGTGAAGGTCAGGTTGCCGTTGATCACGTAGTACACGCCGGGCGCAAACGTATCCGTGGCCCCGTTGCCGCCGATCGTGGTGTTGCCGCAGAACACGCCGCCATTGCTGGCGCTGAAGCTGCGCGTGGTCGCCTGCCAGGCGGTGTAGGAGGCGTTCACCACATTGGTCTGCGCGCTGGTGTAGCTGCCCACCGTGCCGGTGATCGGCGGAATGCAGCACGCGCCATAGCTGGCATTCACCGCGCAGCCCGCCGGCTGGCTCGGCGAGGGCAGCGCCAATCCGCCATAGGGATCGGCCCGCACTGCCGCCGCCGGCGAGATGCAGGAATTGTTGGGAATGCTGGGCGAGACGGTGTTGGACCCGCTGTTGGAAAGGCAGGCCTTGCCGGGCGTGGAGATCGTCTTGCCGCGCAGCGTGCCGCTGTTCAGGTAGATGGCCGCATTCGCCCCGGTGCCGGCGGCGGTGGAATTGGCGAAGATGTCGCAGCCGGCATTGTCGATCCGGCCCATGTTGTCCACCTTGATGGCGCCCACCGCACTGGGATGCAGCGCCAGCACGCAGGTGCCACTGCCGGAATCGCCGCCCGCCGGCAGGTTCC
>JBIKOJ010000152.1:0-13297 GCA_044358135.1 Acetobacteraceae bacterium
CCCCCGGGTCAGCCGCCCAGGCCCGCGTGCCAGACTCGGTCCGCCGCAACTCCAACGTCCCCGGCACATGCGGGCTCACCGCCACCCGCCAGTAGAACCCGTTGCCGCCGAGATACACCAACCGCCCACCATCCGCCGTATAGTCCCGCAGCGCATCCAGCGTCCCAAGGCTTTGATATTCCGGATGGGACGGCGTCAGCACCACCTTGTAGCGCCCCAGCAGATCCGCCCCCTCGGCCTCCACGTCATGATCCGTGATCGCATCCCACGCGATCCCCATCGCATCCAACCAGGCCGCCAGGTGCATGTCCGCCGGAAAATGCCGCAGCCCGGAGCCGCGCTGGTCCGGATACGCCAGGTACCCCGGCCGGAACGTCAGGATCGGCCGCAGATGCGACGAATGCGCCACGCCAGACCCATCCGCGTGCCAGTTGTAGGTCGAAAGCCCAAACTGCGGATTGTCCCCGGGATGATGCGGATAACTCCCAGGCCACGCCGCCCGCCGCTCCCGATACGCCTCGTCATAGTTGCCGCGGTCGTAGTTGGCGTACACCTGGTAGGTATACGTCGAGAAAAGCAACGCCACCTTCGCCGTCGCCGTCCCCGCAGGCGGCAGCACGAAGAACGGCACGATATCCTCGTCGCCCCCCGCAAGCAGCCTCGCGCCATACACCCCGCTCGGCAGATCCGCCGGCACATCGAAGCTGAAATCCGTCTCCCAGCCGCAATCGTACAGATCGTCCTCATGGAAATGGATCGCGGCATACTCGTCCGGCGCATGCCGCCAGTTCATCTCCCGCCCACTCCAGAACGCCCCCCGGCTGGCCCGCGTCGGCATGTTGACCAGCCGCCCATGCCGCCGATGCGGCCCCTGGTCCAGGATCTCGGCCGTATCCTGCGCCTGCGCGAAATCCCACCAGGCATGCAGATGCGTCCGCGGCACCAGCCGAGGCTCCACGATCCCCGGCGCCCCCGCCCGGTCCCCGTCAAGGATCAGCGGATGCTCGATCCGCCCGTTGAAATGATCCCGCGCATTGCCCTCCGCATCCGGCGCCGCCGCCAGCAGCAGCCTCCCCGGCGCCGCCACTGTCCCATCCGCCCGCGCATACAGCAGCGGCCCCGCCGTCCCGCCATGCCCCCAGTCCTCGGCCAGCTTGTCGACCGTCAGCCCCACGGAGTCCGGCCCCACCGAAACCCGGATCTGGTACCACCGCCGCTCCAGCAACGGGCACTCCTGCCGCATCTCCTGCCCGCCCAACCGCAGCACCACCCCGTCGCGCGCGATGTGCAGCGACACGCCCTCCCAGCCCAGCACCGCCTGCGGCCGCCCATCCAGCAACCAGGGCTGCACCCGCAGGCACAGCGTCCAGTGCCGCCCCAGCGGAACCCCCGTCAGGTCGATCTCGGCATGGGACCCGCGCCGCGCCGCCTGCACCCGCCCCGCATAGGCACCGGCGAACTCCGCCGGTACCGCCTCGAAGCGCATCCCCGGCCCCTGCGGGTTCGGATCGGCGCTACGGATCCGAACCAGCTCCGCGCGATACGCCGCGTGCGCCGACGACACCTTGAACCCGATGCGTCCCCCGGCCCGCACCGAGAACGCGTCGGCATAGCCGATGATCGGGATCATGCGGCCTCCCGCGGCAAGGTCTCCAGCGCCGCCGTGAAGCGCCGCATCATCTCGTCGATCTCCGCCTCGGTGATGATCAGCGGCGGCGAGAAGTTGATCGTATCGCCCACCACCCGCAGCAGCAGCCCCTGGTCCATCATCGCCTGCATCATCGCCTGCCCCCGCACGCCCGGCTGGTCCTTCAACGGCCGCAACTGCACCGCGCCCCCCAGCCCCAGCGCCCGCGTGTTGAACACCAGCTCATGGCCGGAAAGCCCATGGATCAACCGATGCAGCCGGGGCGACACGCGCTGCACATGCCCCACCAGGTCGCGCTCCTCGATGATCTCCAGCATCCGCAGCGCCACGGCGGCGGCCACGGGATGCCCGGCATAGGTCGCGGCATGTGGCATCGTTCCGATCACATCGGAGGCCTGCTCCAGCACATCGTAGAATGCGCCCGACATCACGATCGCCGAAATCGGCATGTAGGCCGCCGACAACGCCTTGGCCAGCGACATGCAATCCGGCGTGAACCCGAAAGTCTCGGCCGCGAACATGTTCCCGGTGCGGCAGAACCCGGTGATCACCTCATCGTCGAAGAACAGCACCCCGTACCGCGCCAGGATCTCCTGCAACCCGGTCAGATACCCCGCCGGCGGCAACGCACAGCCGGCGGAGTACGAGACGGGATCCAGGATCATCGCCCCCACCGTCTCCGGCCCCGCCTGCTCGATGGTCTGCTCCACCTCCAGCAGCATCCGCGCCGTGAACTCCGCCTCGCTCTCCCCCTCCAGCGCGCGGTTCACGAAATCCGGCTGGCCCACCGTCAGCACATCGTCCATCGGCAGGTTGAACGCCGCCGCCGTGCCCGGAAACCCACCCAGCGCCGCGGTGGCCATGGTGCCGCCATGGTAGCTGCCGGTGCGCGCGATCACCTTCGTCCGCTTCGGCTGGCCGAGATACGCGTTGCGGAAGCGCATGAACTTCATCAGGAAGTCATTGGCCTCCGACCCCGTGGAGGCAAACGCCACCCGCGCATCCTTCATCGGTGCCAGCGCCGCCAGCTTCTGGCCCAACGCCAACGCCGCCGGCACGGTGCGGTAGATGCCGGAGGCATAGGCCGGCAGCGACCGCATCTGCCGCACCGCCGCCTCCACCAGCTCCTCGTCCGAAAAGCCGAGCGCCGCGCAATAGAAGCTCGCGGTCCCCTCCATGTACTCCCGGCCGTTCTCGTCGATCAGGTAGATCCCGCGCCCGCGCTCGATCACCATCGGCCGCGTGGTGCGGGCCCGGCGCAGATTGGTGAAGCCGATCAGCGCCGCGTTGTCCGGCGTGTTGTCGCCTCGGGAACTCCGCATCTTGGGCCTCACCTGTTGCGCTCCCCGCCAGCGTGGCCAGCCCCCGCCCCGCCGTCAATCGCCCAGCCGTCAATCGACACGTTGGCGCGGCCGCCGCTCTGCCCGATACTCGCTGAAACGGCGCGCCACTTCCGGCGGCCACGGAGACGTCGCATGAGTATCGAGTTCTGGACCTGGAACACCCCGAACGGCCGCAAGATCAGCGTGGCGCTGGAGGAGATGGGGCTGGCCTACGCCGTGAAGCCGGTGAACATCTCCAAGAACGAGCAGTTCAACCCCGATTTCCTGAAGTTCTCGCCCAACAACCGCATCCCCGCCATCGTCGACCCCGACGGCCCCGGCGGCACGCCGATCACCGTGTTCGAAAGCGGCGCGATCCTGGTCTATCTCGGCGCGAAAACCGGCAAGTTCTGGCCCAGCGACCTGCGCGCCCAGGTGCCGGTGCTGGAATGGCTGATGTGGCAGATGGGCGGCTTCGGCCCCATGCCCGGCCAGGTGCACCATTTCCTCGCGGTGGAGAACGAGCAGGACCGCCGCTACGGGCTGGAGCGCTACAGCAAGGAAACCCGCCGCCTGTACGGCGTGGCAGATCGCCGCCTGGCCGAAGTGGAATTCTTCGCCGGCGACATCTCGATCGCCGACTTCGCCATCCTCGGCTGGGCCTGGCGCCACGAACGCCACCAGGTGGACTTGGCCGACTTCCCCAACGTGAAGCGCTGGTACGAGACGATGATGTCCCGCCCCGCCACCAAGCGCGGCTTCGAAGTGGCGCTCAGCTAGATTGGGGACACTGGGTAGCGCGCGGGGGGTTTGACGCTCCGCACGCCAGCCCCTAGAAGAGCGCCAGCAAACGTCGTGTGACCATTGCTCCAGGCGGAGGGGTGGCCGAGCGGCTGAAGGCGACGGTTTGCTAAATCGTTGTACGGGTTAAACCGTACCGTGGGTTCGAATCCCATCCCCTCCGCCAATTTTCCTATGCCCAATTGATCTCGGACGGTTTTGTGGAGAGCCCCGACAGGGTCGCCTGCATTCGGTCATACGTCAGCATGTGAGATGCGCCGCGCATGGCGGGCATCAAGAACCGGCACTGCAGCAGGAACGCACGTCCCGGGTGCAACGTGGAACGATCAGCCATACAATTTCGAACTCATGAGACATCGCCACGTCACACCGAAAGATCCGCCCACCCTGGTCAGGTTGAAGGCTTCTCAGTCGCTTGCTTCGCTGGAGCGATCAAGGGTCTGATCAGCGCCCGTTGCTCGTCCCTCAGGTCACTCGGAGAGCGCAGGCCACGACCCTCGCAGCAGCCGCAATCTGCGTGCGTCCACATGGCGAAAGCATCGATGCCGCGTCTGCGTCAGCCAAAATCACAGCCGATTCGCCTCGCTATTGCTGTTCCCGGATGGGCGCTCAGAGTGCGAACCAGTTCGCGTCCACCGGCGCAGCCGCGTTCACGAAGATTGTCAGGTCGGCTGTGCTGTCGCCGTTCACGTCGCCCTGAATCAGGCGCGAACCACCTAGATCGGCCCAGCGCAACTGCCCCGGGGTGCCAGTAAACGCCGCCGTGCCGATGAAGGCGAAGGCATCGTTGGCCCCGGTGCCGGCGATGGCGTCGATGCGCGACAGGTCCAGCCGCTCCCCGGCCGCCGGTGCGAAATCGGTGAAGGTGAAGCTGTTCTGGGCCTGCGGTCCCAGCGCGCTCGGCAGGAACTGGAAACGGTCCCGCCCGTCGCCGCCGGTGATGACATCCTGCCCGGTGCCGATCAGGAACAGATCGGCGATCGCGGTGCCGGTCAGGGTATCGTTGCCGGTCGTCCCCAGGATGACATCGTCGTCCAGCACAACGCCCGTCGCCGCGGCCCGCCCCAGCGTGGCGCCCGTGGGGTTCGACAGCACCAGGCGGAAACTCTCGTTGAACTCCGGGATCGCATCGCCCTTCACGGCAATCACGATGTCCTGCGTGTTGGTGTACTCGTTGAAGGTGATCGTGCCGCCCATGGACAGCGGGCCGTCGTAGAAATCGGCGAGGTTGACCGGCAGCGTGCCCGCCACCCCGCCCGGCACCAGCGTCCAGTCCACGCTGGCCTCACCGACCGAAGCGCCGGTGCGCTCGACATAGAACGACATGGTCGTCCAGATGCCGTTCCCCTCGGCCACGTTCACACGCGGCGTCGTGAACCCGATGGCGGTGTCGTCATTCTCGATGATGGCACCCGCCTTCGAGGTGGCCAGGGTGGCGCCGCCGGTGGGGGCGGACAGCGCCACGGCAAAGCGCTCGTTGAACTCGCGCCGGTCGTCGCCCGCCACCTGGATCGTGATCGTCTTCGCCGCCTCGCCGGGCGCGAAGGTCAGCAGCCCCGCAGGCAGCGTGGCGCCCACGAAGTCGTCGGCCGAAGCGGGCTTGGTGCCGGGGCCGGCGATGCCTGCCACGCTCCAGGCCACGGTCTGCTGCTGCGACAGGCCGCCCTGGCGGGTGACGGTGAAGGCGTAGGGGGTCGGCCCCCCGGTGCCCTCCGGCTTGCGGGCATCGAGCGGCGCGATGCCGATCGCCGTCTCGTCGCCAACGATCGTCGCCAGCGCGGTGCCGGTGATGATGGTGGACAGGCCGCTGGGGCTGGAGAGCGTGACCGCGAACCCCTCGTCGGCCTCCAACTGGGTATCGCCGGCAACGGCGATGGTGACCGTCCGGCTGGTGTCGCCGGGCCCGAAGCTGGCGATGCCGGACGGCAACGCGCCACCCACGAAATCAGACGCCGTCGCGGCCTGGTCGCCCACACCGGAGACCGACCACGCAACGCTATCCTTCCCGGCCCCGCCGGCGCGCCGGATGGTGAAGGTGAAGGCGGTGCTGCCGGCATTCCCCTCCGCGGCGGATTGCTGCCCGGGCAGGATCTCGAAGCTGATGTCGTCGTTCAGGATCACCGCGTTGGCGGCGGCATTGCTGATCGTGGCGCCCTCCGAGGGGTTGGAGAGGGTAACGCCGAAACGTTCGTTGAACTCGCCCAGCGCGTCAGCCGCCACCGCCACGGTGATCGTCGCCTTGGTCTGGTGCGGCGCGAAGGACACCACGCCGGTGGGATTGACGCCGCCCGCGAAATCCGCCGCGATGGTCCCGACCGTGCCCGGCCCCAGTTCGCCGGCGGCGCGCCACTTCGCGCTCACCGAATGGTCGAGCCCGCCGACGCGGCTGACGGTGAAGGAGTAGGTGGTGGTGCCGCCGGTGCCCTCCGGCGCACTGCCCTTGTCCGCCGTGATCGCCAGCGCCGACAGGCCGTCGTCGTCGTTGAAGATCACCGCGCCGGCATTGGCCAGCGCGAGCGATACGCCGGCCGGCGGCGCGCCGAGGCGGACATCGAAACGTTCATGCGCCTCGTCGGCATCGTCGGCGGCAACTGCGACGGTGACGGTGGCGACCGCCTGGTTGGCGGCGAAGGAGACGGTGCCGGAGGGCAGCACCCCCCCGGCGAAATCCGCCTCCTGCGCCGGGGTGGTGCCGATCTCGAAGGCAGGGGCCACGCTCCAGCCCAGGCTGAAGGCCTGGCCCATCGCGCCGGTGCGCGTCACGGTGAAGGTGAAGGCGGTGCTGCCCCCCGTGCCCTCCGGACGGGTCGCCAGGACCGGCGTGATCGACACCCGCGCCGAGCCGCCCACCGGCGCCGCGGCGATGCCGAGGCGGCCCACCTCGCCGGTGGTGATGTCGAGATAGGTGATCACGCCATCCGGGCCGGCCTCCATGTGGATCGGGCCGAGCTCGCCGGGCCAATCGAACAGGTACTGGGTATCGGTGCGGTTGTCGGTATCCACGGAGAACAGGCGGCCGCCGAGGAAGTCGCTGAACAGCAGGTGGCCTTCCAGCGCATCGGGATAGGCGCCGGAGTCCGGCACCAGCGCGCCCATGATGATCGCCTGGATCGCATATCCCGGGATTTCGGCGGCGTGGCCGAAGGCGCGGAAGGCCGGCGTGATCGTAATGTCGCCCGCCGCCACCGCATCGTAGAAATCGACGGCACCGGGCAGGTTGCGGTAGCCCGGCGTTTCCACCAGCACCCCGCCATCGCCGCCCTCGAAATACGGCCAGCCGAAATTCGCGCCGGGGCCGCCCGTGTTCAGCTCCTCATAGGTGGTCCAGCCGACATCGGCCAGGAACAGCCGCCCCTCCTCGTCGAAGACGGCGGAGAAGGCGTTGCGCAACCCGGACTGCCAGATCCGGGCCCGGTTGGCATCCAGGTCCGCCGCCTCGCTGGCGAACGGGTTGTCGGCCAGGCCGCGGCCGGTGATCGGGTCGATACGCAGCACCTTGCCCGAAAGTCCGTCCAGCGACTGCACATCCACGGCCCGCGGATCGGCGGTGTTGAACGCGATTCCGTCGCCCGTGGTCACGTAGAGCATGCCGTCGGGGCCGAACAGCATCCGCAGCCCGGCGTGGGACTGGCTGTCGACCTTGAGGTAGTCCTGCTTGAAGCCGCCGATCACCCGGTCGCCGGCGTCGAAGATCCGGTCGGAGGCAACCCGGTCGGCCAGGGTCGGGTCCGCGAAGTTCTGCGTGCCGCCGCCGCTGATGTCCGAAAGGCCCTGCCCCGCGGCGCCCACCAGGATCACCGCGCTGGCGGGATCGATCACCGGCGCCGGACCGGACACATCCATGGTGTAGCGCACCACCTGGGCATAGCGGTTGCCGCCGCCGTCGCGCCCCGCCAGCCCGGTGCGGGATGCGCTCTCCGGCGGATCCACCACATAGGCCAGGTAGACATACGGGTTGCTGGCGAAATCGGGATGGATCACCACATCCATCAGTCCGCGATCGACGGCGTTGTTCACCTGGTCGCGCAGGTCCAGCACCGTCTCCACCACGCCGGTGTCCAGGTCCAGGCTGCGCAACAGCCCGGCCTTCTCCGCCACCAGCAGCATCGACGGGTTGCCGGGCACGGGGGTGAAGCGCACCGGCGCCGCAAACCCGTCGAAGATCGAGGTCAGCGTCACGTCGTAGGTGGAGACCAGCGGCGGCTCCAGCGGTGGCGGCGGCGCGGGGGTTTCATCGTCCAGGATGGAAATGCGGTGGGTGCGCGGGGCGGAAAGCTCGGCGCCGCTGGCACTGATGAGGGTCACCGAGAGGACCTCGGTGCTCTCGGACAGCAGGTCGTCCAGGATCGGGATCTGTACGATGACGCTGCTGGCGCCGTCGGGCATCACGATGGTTCCGTTGGCGGCGTTGAAATCCGCACCGCTGCTGGCGGAGTCGCCGATCACGCCATACTGGATCGTCACCTCGCCCGCGAAGGAGCCGACGCGTACGATCTCGATGGGCACGGTGGTGTTGGATTCGCCGATGGCGGTTTCAATCGCACGCAGGAAAACGCTGCCGGCCATGGTTTCAAAATCCTCAACATCACACGATTAATTAATATGCGGTCGGCGAACAACCGCCAAGCAGGACGACAGCTCGGACCCGAGCTGCGCCCATGCCACCACGGGTGGGGCTGGTAGCCGGCAGAAAAAAGCGGCCCGGGCGGGCTGGCCATAGGCGCGCCGACCGGTCCCCTAGCTCCGCTTGCCGAGGAACCTGCGGAACAGGCCGGTGCGCTCCGGCGGCGCCGGCGGCGGCTCGGTCTCCGGCTTCGCCGGGGGGGCCGCCCCCATCAGCACCTGCCAGGCCGGGCTGAAATCGGCCGCCGGCGGGGCAGGTGCGCGTTCGCCCTGAGGGTCCTCGATGACAGGGGCGGCGACGGCCTGCAGGCGCGCGGCGGGTGCCGGCGTTGCAGCGGGTTTGGGTTGGGCGACCGGCGCCGGGGCGGGCTCGGGAGCGGGATCGGGGGCGGCCGGGGCCAGGGCCGCCAGCTCGGCCCGCAGCGCATCGTCATCGGGCAGGGCCGCGTGCGCCTTGGCCAGCAGGTCCCGCGCCTCTGCCACCTGGCCCAGATGCGCCAGCGAGCGGGCCAGGGCCCGGTGGGCGGCGATGTCGTGCGGCGAGCGCTGCAAAACAAGCTGCCAGGTCTTGGCCGCCTCGCCATGCCGGCCCGCCTGGGCCAGAAGATCGGCCACGCGCGCGGCGAGGAAGCTGTTCGCCGGCGCGGCCTGCATCGCGGCGCCGGCGGCCACAAGAGCCGGTTCTTGTTGGCCGGCGCGGCGCAGGACCTCGCCCACCATCGCACGCATGTCCGCGCCACTGCCCTGCATCGCGGCTGCCGCGCCATAGGCCCGGGCAGAGTCCGGCAATGCCCCCGCCGCCAGCAGGAGATCGCCCAGCATGGCCAGCGGCAGGGGGCTGGCGGGATCCGTCGTGGCGGCCCGGTGCAGGCTCGCCTGCGCCCCGGCCATGTCGCGGGCGGCGATCTGCGCCAGTGTCTCGTCGAGTTCGGCATCGCCGCCGGGCCAGGCCGGGAAGCGTGCGGGATGGGCCGTGCGCAGCGCGCGCTCCGCGGCCAGCACCGCGGAGAAGCCCATCGCACTCTGCGCCGCCTGCGCCAAGCGCAGCAACATCTCGGCCGAATGGGCCGGCAGCAGGTGCCGGGCCACGGAGCGCCAGGACAGGGGCTCGGTCACCCCCATCTCGCTGCCCGCCTTGTGCAGCCACTCGATATCCTCGGTGGTCGCCGGCTCCTTCAGGCAGGCTCCGGCCGTGGCGGAGATGCGGCAGTAGAGGCGCACCAGCAGCGCCGCATAGGCCCCCGCGATTTCCCGCGCGTGCCGATGCGCGCGGCACAGCAGGAAGGCGATGCCGGCGATGAAGTCCGCATCCTCTCCCGCAAGGTCGATCTGCGCGATGTGGCGCTCCATCGCCGCGCGGTTGCGCTTGTCGTCCAGATCGGCGCCGGCCCGAACCAGGTGCAGCACCGATTGCCAGGATTCCGGGCGCGGCAAATACCCGGTGTTCACCTGGCCGGCAGACAGCAATGCCAGCAGGTGGCGCCGGTTGCGAGGCTGGCTGGTCTTGTAGT
Source organism: Acetobacteraceae bacterium (assembly GCA_044358135.1). GTDB lineage: Bacteria > Pseudomonadota > Alphaproteobacteria > Acetobacterales > Acetobacteraceae > CAMDGX01. The sequence goes on from JBIKOJ010000152.1 coordinate 9,906, forward strand.
CCTCTGCCACCCAGGCCTTCAGACCGACCCCACCGACGGTGATGCCGTGCTCGCGCAGATATCTCGGCAGTTCGGCATGGATGAAGTCCCATTTCCGGGCCGGATGCATCACCGCACGCCCGAACAGCCCGCTCACCGTGTTCGCAACGGGGGAGGTGGCAACGGCCATCACGTCGCTCAGATGCGTGCCGGTCGGGGTGCCGCCATGGATCAGCACCGTCGGCGGCGCATCGGGCGCCAGCAGGGGGGCAAAGCTTTCGAAGGTGAGATCGGGCATGATATCCGGGCGGATATGCACCACGATGTCATAGAGGCTGCCGCGCCGCTTCTCGGCTGCTCGCTTGAGCTCGTTGCAGCGCCAGATCTTGTACAGCATGCGCAGGCTGTTGCGGTCCGACGGCACGGGCGCGGCAAAATCGAGCGCCATCACCTCGTCCTCGATATCCACGACCGCCCCAGGAAACGATGCGTGCAGCTGCTCCGCCGTCACCTCGTTGCTGCCGAATGACGCGAGCAGCGTCGGCTCGAAGGCCGGGACCGCCTCACCGAAGCGCGTGTCCCCCACCAGGGGGGCCGGCAGGGCCGTGCCGGTCTCGATGCCGAACATCCGGATGATCTGGTCCCGGTTCATCACGCCGGAGGTCTTGGTGCCGCGGCGGCGCCAGGTGCTGATGAACACATCCGCCTCAAGGGCGGCGGCGAGCTTGGAGATCGAAGGGAAATGGATGTGGTCGTCGCGCAGCTGGCCGAAGATGCACAGCGCGATCGAGGGCTTGGCGCTCATGCCCCGGGCCCCGCAGGCGGCGCTGCCAGGAAGGCCTCATATTCCGCCGGCACGCCGCAGAAGATCACCTCCTCGGCGCCGATGAGGTGGTAGCGGATGTCGCATCCGCGGCGGATCAGCAGGTTGTACATCGGCGCCACATAGAGCTCGCGCAGCCCCTGCGCCGCCGCATCGCCGGCGGCGAAGGGGCCATAGGCGTCGCGGAACAGATCCGCGGTGCGGAAATGGTAGAGCCCGGTACAGCACAGGTCGGAGATCGGCACCTTCTCCGTCGTCTCCGCCACCCTGTAGCCCTCAGCGGAGGCGGGGCGAACATAGGACCAGTTGGCGCCGGAGCCGCGGAACACCTCCAGGTATCCGTCCACCGCCTCGGGGTTGAAGCCGGTGGGAAAGCGGAAGCCGGGGCGGAAGGTGTCGATGTTGAAGATCGTCACGGGTTCGGCGTGCAGCCCCGCCTGGTCCAGCCCTGCCATCACCGTCTCGGCCTGGCCGCGCGTGGGCTCGGCCAGGGCGACGATCCGCGCATCGCGCAGGCCCAGTCGGCGGCACTCCTGCGCCACGAAGTGGTGCGTGCCCGCCACGTCGCGCAGGATGAACAGGAACGGGTGGGTTTCGAAATAGGCCGCGAAGCTGTGCACGGCATGGGCGAACAGGCTCGCCCCGTGCGCCCGCAACATGTATTTCGGCACGTCGTAGCCGGCGTCGGTGAAGCGGCGGCTGAGCCCGGCCATGGGAATGACGATCATGCCGCGCGCGCCTCATCCAGACCGGCGAACAGGCGCATGGCATTGGCCAGCAGGGCACGCTGCCGGCGCGGGTCGTCGGCATGCAGCGGCAGCATCGAGAGGAACAGCAGCACGCAGACCGCATGGCTCGCCGCCTCGGCCGGGCGCAGGCCGCCCAGCCGGGTGCGGAGAAACAGCGCCTCGATCTCGCGCGCGGCCGGCCCGTCGGGCAGTTCCAGCTCCAGGTCCAGCGCCCCGGCCCCGGCCAGACGATAGTAGCCGGCCAGGATATGGTCATAGCGGCCGACCACGGAATGGTAGAGCTTGCCCAAGTCGTAGCGCAGGTCGCCGAACGGCGTCTCGGTGCCGTCCGCCGCGATGCCGCGCGGGTCGATCACCCGTACCAGGCAGGCGCGGGCATCATAGAGGATGTTGCTGAAGCAGAAATCGCCATGCACCAGCCGCAAGTGGCGCGCCGGGTCCGTCGGTGGGATCGTGCGGGCTGCCAGGTCCGCCATGTGCCGCAACGAGGGCAGCGCCTGGCCGTTGAACCGGCACGGCAGATCAGGATTCACGCCGCTGGCGACAGCGAAGTCGTCCAGCCGTTGCTGGGCCTTCTCGCCGAACAGGGCGCCCGCCCGGTGCACGGCATCGGCCGGCGCGGGGAAGCTGGCGCAGGCCGTCAGGAACTCGTCGCACGCGCTGAACACCCGCTCCCACGCACCGACGGAAAGGCTGCCGAAGACGTAGAGGTCGGACAGGGTGGGAAGATACAGGTATTCCAGCGCATAGCCGGGGCCTGACGGCGTGTCGCGCATGCCCAGGAAGGCGGGCGTGAAGGCGCGCAGCGGCGGCGGCAACGCCTCGAACCAGCGCGCCTCGGCCACGATCTTGGCGGTGTTGCGCGCCGACTTCACCACCTGGCGCGGCGTGGTGCGCAGTTCGTTGAACGCGCGCTGCGTGGTCACCCGGCCGCGCGACTGGTGGTAGGTGTTGGCATGGCCGAAATCCAGCCAGTCCGTCGACTCCAACGGGCGCAGGGGGCGTTCCTGCCCGTATTGAAGCAGCCCGTGGAGGAAGTTGCCGCCGGCCCGGGTGATGGCCTGAACAAGCAGGGCCGCATCGCTGAAGACGAAATACCCGCTGAGAACGGCGCGTTCGTCCTGTTGTGCCGTGCCTGTCTCCGGCGCGGGCGGCATCACCCGCCCCTGCTCGATCCGCACGTTCCCCCATTCGTAGCTGGCCGGGGTAGTGCTGACGGAAACCGCGTCGTCCGCTGTCCGGTCCAGCCCGCGGAGCAGCGTGTCGCCGTGCAGGATCGCCACTGGACCGACCGCGCTGGCGGTGACGTTGATGACATAGACGATCGACTGGCCCACCGAGAGGCCGGGCGGCACGTGCACAGCCTCGATCCCCAGTTCGGCCAGCAGCGCCAAGTCTACAGCGTTCGGCGTGAAGTCGTCCGGCAGGGACAGAATGATCCGCGTCGCGCCATCCTGCAGTTCCCTGTGCTGGTGCACAAATAGCCGGCGGTTGCCGATCGGCAGAAAGGCTGGAGGGAGGCGGCCGAACTCCACCTGCAGCTCAGCCTCGGCATAGGCGGCCGATGTAATGATCAGCACGCGGCTCATTGGTCGCCCGGCGCCCCATCCATGTGCAGCAGGCGCCGGATCTGGTCGTATCCCAGGGTGCGGAACTCCTCAGGCCGTATGGAACGGTCGTCCACGTAGAAGCCGTCGGTGCCGCACCAGGGCTTGCCAACATGGATCTCGTCGTACGGGATGTCGTGCTTGCGGAGCCAGTCGATGATCGTCGGGAGCGTATGGGCGTTAATCTTGCCCACGGAACTGGCATAGGTCCGCATATTCCGGCTGGTGGCGATG
>JBIKOJ010000200.1:0-9820 GCA_044358135.1 Acetobacteraceae bacterium
TCTTCGGTATCGTCTCCACCACAAGCAATCCAGGCCGGGTCCCCATCCATACTGGGAGCCATCGAGAACCCCATGCCAGAGGGGGCCATTCTGGATGCCGATCAGCCGTCAAACGGGGTCGTTCTCCACGCCGGAACACAATCAAACCGGTCTGGCCGCCAAGCCCCGCGGGAGGGCCGGCGCCAGGTGCGGTTTCGGTTCGCGAGGCAGGAAAGGGGCGCTGGTCCCCCGGCCTCAGGCTGCCCTGCCCGGTGCCGGGACCGGTCGCATCTGCCAGGCGACCAACCCGACAGCGAGCACCATGCCGATCAGGTGCGGGTAGGGCAGCGCGTCGTCCAGCACCCCCTCGATCACCGCGGGGAACACCAGCAGCAGGCCGGCCAGCACCAGCCCTGCCCGCTCCCACCCCGCCAGCGCGCGCACCAGCCAGCCCTGGCAGGCAGCCGCCAGCGCCGCAAGCCCCGCCGTGGCGAGCGCCACCTGCCATGCCACGTCTGTCCAGGTCATGCCCGGCTTCAGCTGCAGCAGCAGCCCCACGCCCTGCGGGTCGGTCACGAACACGAAGGGCAGCACGAAGGCGGGCAGCGTGTATTTCCACGCCATCAGCGTGGTACGGTATGGCCCGGCCCCGGTGATCGCGCTGGCCGCGAACGGAGAGAGTGCGGTCGGCGGCGAAACCTCGCTCAGCACCGCGTAGTAGAACACGAACATATGGGCCGCGTAGTCCGGCACGCCGAGCTTGATCAGCGCGGGCGCGGCCACCACGGCGCAGATGATGTAGCTGGCCGTCACCGGCACCGCGAGGCCCACGACCCACACGATCAGCGCGGTGTAGATCGCGGTCACCACCAGCGAGCCGCCGGCGCCCTGGATGGCGATATCGGAGAATTTCAGCCCCAGCCCCGTCAGCGTGATCACGCCCACGATGATGCCGGCGCAGGCGCAGGTGGCCGCGATGCCCACCGATTGCACCGTGCCGGAGGCCAGCGCCTCCACCAGCCGCCGCGGCGTCAGCGCCGTCTCGCGCCGCACGTAGCTCAGCGCCACGGCCACGCCGGTGGCGTAGAGCACCGACAGCGTGGCGGAATAGCCCATCACCATGAAGACGATGATCGCGACCAGCGTGGTGAAATGGAACCCGTACAGCTTCAGCAGCTTGCCGACGGGATCCACCTTCATCACTTCGGCCGCCTGCCCGTCCCCCGCGGCCGCGCGCGCGGCGATGCGGCGCTGGTCCAGCTCCACCATGAACAGCAGCGAGGCGTAGTAAAGGCAGGTGGGCACGATCGCCATCACCAGCACATCCAGGTAGCCGATCTTGAGATACTCGGCGATCAGGAACGCCGCGGCACCCAGCACGGGCGGTGAGATGATCGCGCCGAGCCCGCCAGCCGCCAGCAGCCCGCCCGCGTCATCCGGCCGGTAGCCGACCTTCTTCATCATCGGCCAGGCCACCGTGCCCAGCGTGACCGTGGTGGCCACGCCGGAGCCGGACGGGCCACCGAGCAGGAAGGAGGATAGTACCACCGTGCGCCCCGCGCTCTGCGGCTTGCCGCCGGTGAGCGCGAAGGAGAAATCCACGAAGAACTTCCCGGCGCCGGAGGCCTGCAGGATCGCGCCATAGATGGTGAACAGCACGATCAGCGAGGCCGAGACATCCACCGCCGTGCCGAAGATGCCCTCCAGCGTGATGGTCAGATGCGGGATCAGCCGCAGCATGTCGTAGCCCTGGTGGCGCCAGGGCGGCGGCAGGTGGTTGCCGTAGAAGCCGTAGAGCAGGAACAGGATGGAAATCACCGGCATGATCCAACCGGTGGAGCGCCGGCACACCTCCAGCACCAGCGCGATCAGCATCCAGCCGACCACGATATCCATCGGCTCCGGGAAGATGTAGCGGTCCTGCAGGTCGTCCCCGCCCGCGACGAGGTAGTACACCACGTAGATCGCAGCCGCGATCAGCGCCACGTCCCACAGCATCACCCGGTGCCGGAAGCGCCGCGCCGCCGGGAACAGCGCGAAGCCCAGCACCATGGCGAAGGCCACGTGCACGTAGCGCAGCGTGGTGGTCGGAACGATGTCCCACGCCGCCCAGAGATGGAACAGCGACATCGCCAGCGCGACGGCCACCGCGGCATGGCCGAGCAGGCCGGGGAGCCGGTTCTGCGCCCCCTCCTCCTGCTCGATCAGTTCCTCGACCTTCCTGGCGGTATCGTCGTCGAGCGCGCCAGGCTGGATCTCGGGCGGCAGGGCGGAGTGGGACATCGGGCGATCAGGCCAGGGTGGCGCCGGCGGCCTTCCAGAAGGCCTCCGCGGCCGGGTGCCAGGGAATGCCGGCGGCCGCCGACTTCTGCGCCGCCAGGGTGAAGTTGCGTGCTTCCGCGTGGACCTTCGCCCAATCCTCCCGGTTGCCCCAGGTGATCTCCAGGATCTTCGTCACCATCTCGGCCGGCATGTTTTCATGCACCGCCATGATGTTGGCCACAGAGAGCTGCTTGTTCTCAGTGGTCTGGCCCGGATAGGTGCCGGCCGGGATCGCCTCCGGGAAATACACCGGCCCGTTCTCGGCCACGATGCGCTGGTGCAACTCGGCGTGGTCGATCAGATGGATCTGCGTGCCAGGCGTGGCGGCAAGGTCGGTGATCGCGCTGGTCGGCACGCCGGAGACGAAGAAATACGCATCCAGCTTGCCGTCGCGGATCGCGTTGGTGGATTCCGCCGGCGACAGCCGCTCACGCGCGCGGAAATCCTTCTCCCGGTCCAGCCCGGCGGCGGCGATCACGCGGAAGGCGAACAGTTCGGTGGCCGAACCCGGCGCGCCGGTGCTGATGCGCTTGCCCTTGAGGTCGGCGACGGACTTGATGCCGGTGGCCGCCGTGGTCACGATCTGCATGCGGTTGGTGTAGAGCACCGCGATGGCGCGCGCCGGCACGGCCCGGCCGCGGAACGGCCCGGCGCCGGTGATCCCGTCCACCGCCGCGTCCACCTGCCCGAACACCATGCCGGCGCGCCCGGCGCCCAGCAGCTGGAAGTTCGCCACCGACCCGCCCGTGACCTCGGCCGTGGCGCTCATGCCCGGGATGCCGCGCGAGAGGTAGTTGGCCAGCGCGCCGCCCAACGGATAGTACACGCCGCCCGTGGTGCCGGTGGCGATCGACATCTGCGTGGTGGCCTGGGCCTGCGCCCGGCCGGAAACCGCCCCGGTGGAAAGCGCCGCGGCTGCGGCCCCGAAAGCGAGGCCGCGGCGGCCGATGCTGAAGGTCATGGATGCGTCTCCCGTCATGAAGCCGCCGCTGCGGCCCTGCGGCGCGTAGAAGGGGTGTCGTATCTCTGTAGTCAAGTGTGTCGGTGCAACGAACGGTCATGCCAGCGCTTGCCGCCCGGCCCGCGTGCCCCGCCATGCCGCATACACCTTGGTCAGCTCGGCCCCGAACAGGAAGATTTGCGCCGACCAGTAGATCCACAGCAGCAGCAGGATCACCGCCCCCGCCGCGCCATAGCTGGAAGCGATGGCGCTGCGTGCCAGATACAGGGCGATCAGGAACTTCCCTGCATTGAACAGCAACGCCGTCAGGATCGCGCCCACCGCCACGTCGCGCCAGGCCAGCCGCACATCGGGCAACACCTTGTAGATGGCCGCGAACAGCACCGTGACCAGCACATAGGAGACGACGATGTTCGCCACCCCCAACACCAGCGTTCCCCAGGGCAGACGCTGATTGATCCAGTCGCCCAGGCCGCTCAGCACGGCGCTGACCACCAGGGATACCAGCAGCAGGAACCCCAGCGTTGCCACCAGGCCGAGGCTGATGATCCGCGCCCGCACCAGGCGCGACACGGTGGTGGCCCGCGGCGGCGCGCGCCACAGCGCGTTCAGCGCCCCCTGCATCTCCGCGAACACGCCAGAGGCCGTCACCAGCAGCGTGACCGCGCCGATGATGGACGCCAGAATGCTCTCCGGCACGCGGGAGGCTCCCTGCAGCGCCGCCTGGACCAGATCAGCGCTTTCCCGCCCCACCAGCCCGGTGAGCTGTGCCGTGACGGCCCCGCGCGCCGCCTCCTCGCCGAAGGCCAGGCCACCGATCGCCACCACGATGAACACCACCGGCCCCAGCGAGGTAACGGTGTAGAACGCGATCGCCGCGCCGCGCGTCAGCGCCTCGTCCTCGATGAAGGCATAGGCCGCATCGCGCACCAACCGCCACAGCACCACCAGCATTCGCCATCTCCCCCCGTTGTCGGGCGTGGCGGCAACGCGGGGTGCAACACAGCGTTCCGCCGGACCCCTTTCGAGATCCGGCGGCGCTCAGTCGATCGTGCAATCAGTCGGAGCCGACCAGGGCTTGGCGTGAGCCCGGGTCAGGCGCGCCGCACTGGCCTCAGGCGGCCTTCGGCTTGCGGCCGCGCGTGCCGGGCTTGCGGGCCGCGGCCGGGGCGGCAGAGGCTTCGGCCGGCTTGCGGCCCAGGCCGATTTCCTTGGCCAGAGCCGAACGGTGCTTGGCGTAGTCCGGCGCCACCATGGGATAGTCGTGCGGCAGGCCCCAACGCTCGCGATACTGCTGCGGGGTCATGTTGTACGAGGTCGCCAGGTGGCGCTTCAGCATCTTCAGCTTCTTGCCGTCTTCCAGGCAGATGATGTGATCCGGGAAGATGGACTTCTTGATCGGCACCGCCGGTTCCAGCTTCAGCGGCTCAGGCGCGTCCTTGCCGGCGCCGGCAAGCGTCTTGAACACGGACTGGATCAGACCCGGCAAAGCATCGGGCTGAACGGCATTGTTCGCCACATGGGCAGAGACAATCTGGGCCGTCAGGCCGAGCAGGTGGGCTTCCTTGGCATTGTCGCTCATTGCACTCATCTCGTGAAGGTTTCAGCTTGTATAGGCGAAGGATTCACGCCTTGCAACGCATCATACTCCAATGAATGCTGCTTCTGGCGATTTTGGCGACACTTTCACGCGGAAAGCACCCTTCGGCGCGCCCGGCGGGCATACCATGGCACCGAAATGTCAAGTAATCCTATCCAGATCAGCACGGCACCACCCGAGTCGCATGCCGATACCTGCCGCACTGTGCCGGGATACTTGGATTCGCATGGTTAACCCAACCCGGGCCGCCGTGCCGCCGCAACCGCCCGGATATTCCCGGGCAAATAATCGCCGGCGGTCGTTCCTTACCCGGCCCGGCGACGCCCCGTTCCCTTCCGCACGCGCCCGATCTACGGTCCAACGCCAGGAATAGGGGACCCCGACATGACCAACCGCACCCGCGTGCTGTTCTGGACCGACACGCCGCAGGCCTATCTGGAAGCCATCGAGGCCGCCGGCCTCGGCCCGCGCGTTGCCGTCGAAACGCTCGCCCGCAAGGACCTTCCCTCCGCCGACCAACGCGCCGGCGTGGAGGCCATGCTGGCACTCGCCGCCCCGCCCGGCCTGCTGCCCACCATGGCCAAGCTGCGCTGGATCCAGGGCCTCACCGCCGGCATCGAATCCTGGCTCGCCCTGCCGGACCTGCCGCCCGCGCTGGCCCTCACCTCCGCGCGCGGCACCCACCGCGAGAGCATGCCGGAGAACATCCTTGGCGCCCTGTTCCACATCGCCAAGCCCTATGCCGCCATCGTGGACGACAACAAGGCCGCCACCTGGACACGCCGCATGGCCACCCCGCTCAACGGCAGCACGCTGGGCATCCTCGGCCTCGGCGCCATCGGCCAGGACCTCGCCCGAATGGCCTCCGCGATCGGCATGCGCGTGATCGGCACCCGCCGCACCCAGGGCCCGCTTCCAGGTGTCGATCAGGTCTACGCCCCTGAGCAAACCGCCGAGGTGCTCGCCCAGGCGGACTACGTTGTGCTGCTGCTGCCTTCCACGCCCAGCACCGACAACTCGGTCAACGCCGCGCTGCTGGGCCAGATGAAGAAGGGCGCCTGGTTGCTCAATTTCGGCCGCGGCGCATTGATCGTGGATGCGGACCTGATCGCTGCCGTCGAGAGCGGGCACCTGGCCGGCGCCATCCTTGATGTGTTCCGCACCGAGCCCCTGCCGAAGGAGCACCCGTTCTGGGCGACAAAGGGCATCATGGTCCTGCCCCATATCGGCGGCGGACACCCGGACCGCGACAAGACCGTGGCCAAGCTGTTCGTCGAGAACCTGGCGCGCTTCCTGGATGGCAAGAAGCTGCGCGAGTTGGTCGATCGGGCGGCGGGGTACTAAAAGAAAGAGGTTCTTTTTTGAAAAAAAGAACCAAAAAACTTTTATTCCCTTGCATGCGTGCCAGTCTGCCGGCACGCGTGCAAGGGAATGAAGTCGTTTTTGCGTCTTTTTTTCAGTCGAGATGCTTCAGGTACTGCGCGACGAAGTCGCATCCCACCTCGGCGCTGTAGGCCGCGATCAGCTTCTGCGTCACCGGCCCCGGGATCGTCCCGTCCGCCACCTTCTGGCCGTTGAACGAACTCACCGGCAGGATGCACAGGCTGGTTGAGGTCAGGAACATCTCGTCCGCCGTCGCAGCGTCGAACATGTCGATGTCGCGTTCCTCGAACTTCACGCCCAGCTTGTGCGCCATGTCGATCGTCATCTGGCGGGAGACGCCGGGCAGCACGAACTTCTCGCGCGGCGTCTTCAGCACCCCGTCGCGCACGATGAAGATGTTGCTGCCGATCCCTTCGGCCAGGTTGCCGTTCTCGTCCAGCAGCACCGCCCAGGCATCGGGGTTGGCCGCCTTCACCGGCTGCTCCGCCACGATCATGTTCAGGTAGTTGTGCGTCTTGGCGCGCGGGCTGAGCATGTCGGGCGCGGTGCGCCGCACCGGCGGCACGATCACCTCCGCCCCGTCGCGATACATCTTCGCCCGCGCCTTGAACGGCAGCGGCATCATCTCGATCACCACGTTCGGCCCGGTGTGCTCCCAGCCCTCGTCGCCCACCGCGTTCACCCCGCGGCTGACGCGCTGGCCCACCCACCAGTCCCCGCCTTCCGGGCGCAGGTGGTTGTTGCGCGCCACGATCTCCTCGGAGAGCGCCACCATCTCCCCCGGCCCCATGCCGGGATCGATGCGCAGGTAGCGCAGGGAGCGGTAGAAGCGGTCGATATGTTCCTTGATGCGGAAGATGTGCCCGTCGAAGGTCCGCGTCATGTCGAAGGCGCCATCGCCATAAAGCCAGGACCGGTCGCGGAACGGCACCATCACCTCCCGCTCCGGCACCCACTTCCCGTTGAACCAGGCGATGCGCTCATTGGCCAGGCGATGGGCGGGCTGCGACATGGGGGATCCTCCTGGGGTGCAAGCCGGAAGACGAAACTATCCGGCCAATCCCTCGCACGCGCAACGGCGATGCGCCCTTGTATTTGCGTATCTGCGTATGTTATGAATTAACGCGCCTTCAGGAGATCCGACATGTCAGGCATCACCCTCCCCGCCACCCACGGCGGCCCGTCCCTCACCCGGCTTTCGCCCCGCGCCACGCCGTATCTCGTTGGCATCGGCATCGGCGTTCTGTCCTGGCTCGTCTTCGCCATTGTCGCAGCGCCCATCGGTGTCACCACCGCCGGCTCGCAGCTTGCGGGCGGCGTGGCCTCGCTGGCCATCGGACAAGACGCGGTGGCCGCCAACAGCTACTGGAAGACCCATCCGCTGCGGCTGGACTACGGCACGCTGTTCCTCGTCGGCACCTTCCTCGGCGGCCTCGCCAGCGCGCTCGCCAGCCGCACCTGGCGGCTGGAGGTCGTGCCCCAGGTCTGGCGCGAAAGCCTCGGCGCCTCCCCCGCCAAGCGCCTCGCCATCGCCTTCCTCGGCGGCGCCGTCGCCATGTTCGGCGCACGGCTGGCCAATGGCTGCACCTCCGGCAACACCATCTCGCAGGGCCTGCAACTGGCCGTCGGCGGCTGGGCCTTCACGGCGGCTCTCTTCGCCACCGGCGTTCCCACCGCCCTGTTCCTGTTCCGTCGCCGCTGAACCTGACCACGTAGGAGCCACCCCGATGTTTCCCCTAAAGGGCACAGACGCCCTCCTTCTCGCCCCCGTCTTCGGCTTCGCCTTCGGCTGGCTGCTCCATCGCGGCCGCGTCGCCAGCTACGACACCATCGTCAACCAGTTCCGCCTGCGCGACTTCACGGTCCTCAAGATCATCCTCACCGCGCTGGTCGTCGGCGGCGTCGGCGTGCTCGCCCTCACCGACATGGGCCTGGCCAAGTGGGCGGTGCGCGAAACCAACCTGCTCGCCGCCCTGCTCGGCGGCGCCATCTTCGGTGTCGGCATGGTGCTCTACGGCTACTGCCCCGGCACCGCGCTGTCCGCCATCGGCGCCGGCAGCGTGCACGCCCTGGTTGGCGCCTTCGGCATGATCGCCGGCGCCATCGCCTACGCCTTCAGCTTCGACTGGATGAAGGCGAACGTGCTCAGCGTGTGGCAACTCGGCAAGGTGACCTTCGTGGACCTCACCGGCCTGTCCCACCTGCCGCTCTACGCCCTGCTGGCCGCCGTCGCCCTCGGCCTGTTCGTGGTCATCGAACGCACCGAGCGCCGCGCCTAGACCACGATCCGCGCTGATAGAAGCGCGGACCATGGCCAGGCTCCTTGCTTGATCGTGTGATTCACGCCTCCGGCGCTTCCGCCTCCGACGATCACACTCAGCTCCAGAACACCGTCGTGCAGAGGGTGCCCAAGCCCGCCCTCTGCAGGTTGCGGTGGCTTTGCGACAGGAAGCGGCAGCGCGCCCACACGATGCCGCCTTCCCCATGCAGCGCATGCGCCGCCGCCAGCAGCCGCGTCTGCACGCCACGGCCACGCCATTCCGGCCGTGTGGACATATCCGCGACATAGGTCTGCCCGCCCTGCCGGTGCAGCGCGCAGGCCCCCGCCGGGACGCCCCCCTCGTGCGCCAGCAGCAGTTGGAACCCGGGCACGCCGAGCCAACCGCGCATGTTCGCCTTCGCGCCCTCGTGCACCGCCACCGGCAATTCCAGCCCCACCAAGTGCGCGTCCAGGAAGTCCTCCAGCGCCGCTGCATCGTCCACCAGCGACACGCCCTCCGGCACGGCGCCACCGCGCCCCGCGCCCCACACCAGCGCATCGCCATCCCCAGGCACCAGCCCTGCCGCCACCAGCGCCTGCCCCAGCCCCGGCCCCAGGCTGTCCGGCGTGGTTTCGAACCGCGGCGCCACCGCGCCGAACCAGGGCCGCAGCCGGGCCACCAGCCCCGCCTGCGCCTCCCCCAGCCCGATCACCCGGTTCAGCCACGGCGACGGCACCCCGGCCACCTGGCAGGCGAACACCGCGCCCTCGCGCCGCATCGCCACCCCGAACGGATTGCCAGGCCGGCGCCCGATCACGCCGGCCCGCGCCGCGGTGTATTCCGCCTCCTGCGCCAGCAACCGCGGCACCAGGCCTTCCGTCGCCACCATCACCCGTCCGCCCCCCCTGCCATCGCCCGGACCTCGGCCGGGCTCCGCCCCGCGGCCCGCAGGTCCCGCAGCGTCGCCGCCCGATCCCGCTTCGCCAACCGCCGGCCAGCCGCATCGGTCAGCAGCGCATGATGCGCATAGTCCGGCGCCGGCCATCCCATCAGCGCCTGCAGCAGCACGTGCACATGCGTCGCGGCCAACAGGTCCTCCCCGCGCACCACCAGCGTCACGCCCTGCAGCGCGTCGTCATGCGTCACGCAGAGATGGTAGCTCGCCGGCACGTCCTTGCGCGCCAGCACCACGTCCCCGAACGCCCCGGGATCGGCCACCACCCACCCCGCGCGCTCATCGCCGAACCCCAGCGCCCGCCCCACCCCCCCCAGGGCCGCGCCCAAGTCCACCCGCAGCGCCTAGGGCACCCCGGC
>JBIKOJ010000240.1:0-7069 GCA_044358135.1 Acetobacteraceae bacterium
TGCCGCAGTAGATGACGCGCCCGGTCATGCCGTGGCCGGCATCGAGCGAGGCGAGCGGGGGGAGGGGTTTGCCGGACCAGCGGTATTCGGAGTCGCAATCGTCCTCGAGGATCCAGGCGCCGGCGCCGGCGGCCCAATCGAGCAGGGCGAGGCGGCGGCCGATGGTGAGGGCGCCGCCGAGGGGGGTGGCGTGGGAGGGGGCGACGAGGGCGAGGCGGGCGAGGGGGGCGCGGCGGATGGCTTCGGCGACGTCCAGCCCATCGGCATCGGAGGGGATGGGTACGGGGCGGACGCCGGAGGCGATGAGGGCGCCGCGGCCGGCGATGTAGCCGGGTTCCTCGACCCAGGCGGGTTCGCCGGGGTCCAGCACCAGGTCGGCGGCGACGCGCAGGGCTTGCTGGGTGCCGGTGGTGATGACGATCTGGCCGGGATCGGCGATGAGGCCGCGGGTGGCGGCGAGGTGGGCGGCGATTTCGGTGCGCAGTTCCGGCAGGCCTTGCGGGTCGGGGTAGCCCAGGAGGGCGGCGGGCAGGGTGCGCAGGGCGCGGGCGGTTTCGCGGGCCCAGGCGGCGGTGGGGAAAAGGTCGTTGGCCGGCACGCCGGGGGCGAGCAGGGTGATGTGGCTGGTGCCGGGCGGTTGGGCAGACATCGGCGTGGCGGCAATGGCGGCACCGCGGCGGGAGAGGATCTGGCCGGGGTGGGCGGCGGCGCGGGCCGGGGCGGGGGCGGCATCCGGCAGGTCGGCAGCGACGTAGGTGCCGCTGCCCATGCGGGCGCGGACATAGCCTTCGGCGGCCAGGCGTTCATAGGCCAGGACGACGGTTTGGCGGGCGACGCCGATCTCGTCGGCGAGGTGACGGGTGGCGGGGAGGCGGGCGCCGGGGGGCAGGGTGCCGGCGAGGATGCCGCGGCGCAGGCGCTCGAACACCGCTGTCTGGCGGGAGTGGTCTGATTGTGCCGGCGGGGAAGGACTGTCCATGACAGTCCAATGCTAGGCCAGGGGCGGGTTTGGGTTCAACAGGGCGTACAGACCCGAGGGCAGCGACGGCACACCTTTCGGTGGCTGTGCTGCCCTGGGTTTGGCGTGGGAGTGGCGGTAGGAGGTTGGGTGCGGGGGGTGTTACCCCCGCGGTCGATTAGAAGCCCTCGCGCTCCAGGCGCTTGCGCTCCATCTTGCGGGCGCGGCGGACGGCCTCGGCGGCCTCGCGGGCGCGGCGCTCGGAGGGCTTCTCGAAATGGCGGCGCAGCTTCATCTCGCGAAAGATTCCTTCGCGCTGCATCTTCTTCTTCAGCGCCTTCAGCGCCTGGTCGACGTTGTTGTCGCGGACGAGAACCTGCACTTGGCCGCCTGCTCCTTCTTGGCGCCGCCCAACCTGGCCCCCATGGCCGATCCGGACGACAGAAAACGCCCAGGAGGCAGTGGCCTGCCCGGGAAGGAGCGCGCTATATCACGCACGGAGGGGCTGGCAAACGGTTTTCGGCGCCCATCTCCACAACCCGGCAGAGGATTGAACGCATGGCCATCCTGAAGATCGCCCGCATGGGCCATCCGGTGCTGCTGCAGACGGCGCAACCCGTGGCCGATCCGACGGCGCCGGAGATCCGCAAGCTGGTGGCGGATATGTATGAGACGCTGGACGATATCCAGGGGGCGGGACTGGCCGCACCTCAGGTGCATGTGCCGCTGCGGCTGTTCATCTTCCGGGTGCGGACGGAGCGTTCGGGCGGCGACAAGGATGACCGGCCGATCGGGAATACGACGGTGATCAACCCGGTGCTGACCTTCCTGGGCGAGGAGCGGCAGATCGGGTGGGAGGGGTGCCTTTCGATCCCCGGCATAAGGGCCGCGGTGCCGCGCGCCTGGCGCATTCGCTATGAAGGGGTGGATACCGACGGCAAGCCCGTGGTGGGCGAGGCGACCGGGGCGCATGCGGCGATCGTGCAGCACGAATACGATCACCTGGATGGCATCCTGTATCCCATGCGCATGGTGGGGAAGGATTTCATGAATTTCGGCTTCGCCGAGGACCTGGCGAAGGCGGGGGTGCCGGAGTTCCGCCGGTCGGCGCCGCTGTGATGGCGGGTTGGAGCGAGCCGCCGGAGCGCTCGGTGGAGCGGGACGAGGCCTTGGCCCTGGCGCTGCCGCATGTGCCGGCGCTGGGCTGGGGCTGGCGGGCGGTGGCGGAAGGCCTGCGCGGGGCCGGGCGCGGCGAGGGCGCGCTGCTGGAGGCCGAATTGCTGTTCCCCGGGGGCGCGGTGGACATGGTGGTGGCGTTCATCGACCGGGCGGACCGGGCGATGGGCGCGATCGCCGCCGGGCCGGGGTTCGCGGAGCTGCGCACCACGGCCAAGGTGCGGGCGCTGGTGCTGGGGCGGCTGGCGCTGCTGGGGCCGCATCGTGAGGCGGTGCGGCGTTCGGTGGCTGTCTTGGCGATGCCGGGCCATGCCCGCGTGGCCGCTGGGACGCTGGCGCGGACGGTGGACGAGATCTGGCACCTGGCAGGCGACGGTTCGGCTGATTTCAGTTGGTACACCAAGCGGGCGATCCTGGCCGGCGTTTACACCGCGACGCTGCTGTATTGGCTGCGCGAGGAGGATGACGAGGCGGTGGCCGCGTTCCTCGGGCGGCGGCTGCAGGGGGTGGGCAAGATCGGCAAGCTGCGCGGGCAGATCGAGGGGCGGCTGGCCGGGTTGCGGGAGCGGTTTCGGCCGGCGGCCTGAGGCCGGTTCTGCCTGAAAATTGTGCATTGTGATCCCGGGGGCGCCTTGCGTTGACCTGAGTCATTGCCCATGTCGAACCCAGTGATAGCGTCGGCGTTGCCTCCTGGAGGGGTGCCGGTGCGGGCGGCCCGATGTCGGGCGCCCCAAGTCGGATCCCATTGGGGGATTGTCGCCTGAAGAGGGACAAGGACAGACATGGACATCGAGAAATTCACTGACCGCGCGCGCGGTTTCCTGCAGGCGGCGAGCACCATCGCCATCCGGGAGTTTCATCAGCAGCTGACGCCGGAGCACCTGTTGAAGGCGCTGCTGGATGACGAGGAGGGCGCGGCGGCCGGTCTGATCCGCGCGGCCGGCGGCGACGACAAGGTGGCCCGCGCCGGGGTGGAGGCGGAACTGGCCAAGCAGCCGAAGGTGCAGGGCGGCGGGGCCGGGCAGCCGCAGATCACGCCCGCGCTGGTGCGGGTGCTGGATGGGGCGCAGCAGGCCGCACAGAAGGCCGGCGACGAATACGTGGCGCAGGACCGGCTGCTGGTGGCGCTTTCCGCCAGCGACACGCCGGCGGCCAAGGCGCTGCGCGGGGCCGGGGCGACGCCGCAGGCGCTGGACAAGGCGGTGGCGGATATTCGCAAGGGCCGCAAGGTGGACAGCCAGAACGCTGAATCGAACTTCGATGCGCTGAAGAAGTATGCCCGCGATGTGACGGCGCTGGCCCGCGAGGGCAAGCTCGATCCGGTGATCGGGCGCGACGAGGAGATCCGTCGTGCGATCCAGGTGCTGGCGCGGCGGACGAAGAACAACCCGGTGCTGATCGGCGAGCCCGGCGTGGGCAAGACCGCGATCGTGGAGGGGCTGGCGCTGCGCATCGTCAATGGCGACGTGCCGGAGGCGCTGAAGAACAAGAAGCTGCTGGCGTTGGACCTCGGCGCGATGGTGGCGGGATCGAAGTATCGCGGCGAGTTCGAGGAGCGGCTGAAGGCGGTGCTGAAGGAGATCGAATCCGCCGAGGGCGAGATCATCCTGTTCATCGACGAGATGCATACGCTGGTGGGCGCCGGCAAGGCGGATGGGGCGATGGATGCCTCCAACCTGATCAAGCCCGAGCTGGCGCGCGGGGCGTTGCACTGCGTCGGCGCCACCACGCTGGCCGAGTATCGCAAGCACGTGGAGAAGGATGCGGCGCTGGCGCGGCGGTTCCAGCCGGTGTTCGTGGGCGAGCCATCCGTGGAGGATACGATCTCGATCCTGCGCGGGATCAAGGAGAAGTATGAGCTCCATCATGGGGTTCGGATCACCGACGGGGCGCTGGTGGCGGCGGCGACGCTTTCGAACCGCTACATCACCGACCGGTTCCTGCCGGACAAGGCGATCGACCTGATGGACGAGGCGGCGAGCCGGCTGCGCATGCAGGTGGACAGCAAGCCGGAGGAGCTGGACGAGCTGGACCGGCGGTTGATGCAGCTGAAGATCGAGCGCGAGGCGTTGAAGCGGGAGACCGATGCGGCGAGCCGTGACCGGCTGGGCAAGCTGGAGCAGGAGCTGGCGGGGCTGCAGGAGAAATCCGATGCCATGTCTGCCGTGTGGAAGGCGGAGAAGGAGAAGCTGGCTGGCGGGCAGAAGCTGAAGGAGCGGCTGGAGGCAGCACGCAGCGAGGAGGAGGTGGCGCAGCGGCGGGGTGACCTGGCCCGGGCGTCGCAGCTTCGCTACGGCGAGATCCCGGAGCTGGAGAAGCTGATCGCCGCCAACCAGGATGGCGGGCGGCTGGTGAACGAGAGCGTGACGGAGGAGGGCATCGCCGCCATCGTCTCGCGCTGGACCGGCGTGCCGGTGGACAAAATGCTGGAGGGCGAGCGGGCCAAGCTGCTGCGCATGGAGGACGAGCTGCGCAAGCGGGTTGTCGGGCAGGAGGATGCGCTGAAGGCGGTTTCGGATGCGGTGCGGCGGGCGCGGGCCGGGTTGCAGGATCCGAACCGGCCGATCGGGTCGTTCCTGTTCCTGGGACCGACGGGCGTGGGCAAGACGGAGCTGACCAAGGCGTTGGCGTCGTTCCTGTTCGATGATGACCGGGCGATGGTGCGGATCGACATGAGCGAGTTCATGGAGAAGCACGCGGTGAGCCGGCTGATCGGGGCGCCGCCGGGGTATGTGGGCTACGACGAAGGCGGCGTGCTGACCGAGGCGGTGCGGCGGCGGCCGTATCAGGTGATCCTGTTCGACGAGGTGGAGAAGGCGCACGAGGACGTGTTCAACGTGCTGCTGCAGGTGCTCGACGACGGGCGCCTGACCGACGGGCAGGGCCGCACGGTGGATTTCAAGAACACCATCATCGTGCTGACCAGCAATTTGGGCAGCGAGATCCTGGCGGCGCAGCCGGATGGCGCCGATCTGTCCTTGGCCTACAAGGGGGTGATGGAGATTGTGCGGGGGCATTTCCGACCGGAGTTCCTGAACCGGCTGGACGAGACCGTGCTGTTCCGGCGGCTGCAGCGCAGCGACATGGCCTCCATCGTGGATATCCAGCTGGTGCGGCTGCGGGCGTTGCTGGCGGATCGGAAGATCACGCTGGACCTGGACCGGATGGCGACGGAGTGGCTCGCCAATGAGGGCTACGACCCCGTGTATGGGGCGCGGCCGCTGAAGCGGGTGATCCAGCGCAGCCTGCAGAACCCGCTGGCTGGCGCCATCCTGGAAGGGCGCGTGAAGGACGGAGAGACCGTGCAGGTAACCGTCGGGCTCGATGGGCTGGAGATCGGCGAGGGGATGGCCGAGGCGGCCTAACGCCCGCTTGGCCCCGCCCCTCTGGCATGACCAGGGGGGCGGGGTTCAGCTGGCGGCAGGAAGCGATGTGCAGGTCTTCACGATCTTGTCCTCGCCCAGGCGGCGCACGATCATGTTCGCCAAGCGGGGACCCAGGCCGCTCTTGTCGGCGAAAGCACCGCCGCCCATGGCGAAGTCTGCTTTCCAGACTTCACGCTTCTGGGCGACATCGTTGAGGGTGGCGACATACGCCATTCTGACGACCTGACCTTCGTAGTAGACGCGCTCCGTCTGGCGGATGACGAGCACGGCGTCGGCGCCGAATTCCTTGAGCTGGGCCTCGATCGTGCTGCCGACATTCAGCTGCAGCCCGCTGGCGCGGTAGGCGGCAGTGGAAACACCACATGGTGCGATTGCGGCAGTGAAAGCATCGTTGAACTGTTGCGGCATGGCGGGGGAGAAACGTTCGTCCAGCCCATTAAGCACATATATGCGGGTGGGATTGGCCGTGTAGTCGCTGGCGGCAACGTGGCCGCGCATCGAAAGATGCGTGCAGCCTGCGGTCATCATCGCCGCGAGCAGGAAGGCGAGCCTGGACAAGGCCTTCATGGAGAACTCCAGGGTTCAATACATGCCATAATGGAATGAATTGTCCCGAGGAACAACTGGCGTTTGGCAGCAGGGGGCGGCCGCTCGGATGTGCAGTCAGCGGCCTGGTGCTGGCGGCGATGAGGCGCCTTCGCCGAGGGGGAGGGTCATGAGGATGGAATCCACCCAACGGCCGTGTTTCCAGCCGACATTGGGCAGGAGGCCGGCGTGCTTGAAGCCGCAGGCGGCGTGCAGGCCGATGCTGGCGGCATTCGCGGAATCTCCGATGACGGCTACGATCAGGCGGTAGCCCTCTGCGGTGCAGCGGGCGATGAGGGCGGCGAGCAGGGTGCGGCCGACGCCTTGGCCCTTGGCGTTGGGCGAGACGTAGATCGAGTTCTCCACGCTGAAGCGATAGGCCTGCCGCGGGCGGTAGGCGCTGTAATAGGCGTAGCCGAGCACCTGGCCGGCTTCGTCCTCGGCGACGAGATAGGGGTAGCCGGCGCCGAGCACGGCTTCGCGCCGGCGCGCCGTCTCCGTGCTGTCGGGCGGGTCGTATTCGAAACTGGCCAGGCCATGCTGCACGGCGTGGCCGTAGATGGCGGTGATGGCGGCGATATCGCCGGGGCGGCTGTCGCGAACGGTGAGTTTCATGGGGGGATCGTGCCGCGAGGCCCCTGGAGGGGCAAGAGAACGCGGGAAAACGCCCCAAAACGCATGCGCCCGGCGCATAGCTCGCCTGCCGATCCCCAAAATCTGCATGCATTTGGCCCGCAGACGGGGATGAAGTTGCGAAAAGCCGTGTTGCAAACTGCAAAGTCTTTGTTTTCGGGCGTGTTGGGGGGCTATCGGAATCGCGTTGACAGGGTCAGGGCCCCCGAGTAGAAACCGCCTCCCGACGACGACGAACCCCGACGGTTCGAAGAGGTTGGGCCGCTCTTTCAAAGTCAAATCAGGAATAGGAAGGGATACGTTGGCGGCGTCCTTTAGATGCTAGCCTTAG
>JBIKOJ010000241.1:0-7068 GCA_044358135.1 Acetobacteraceae bacterium
GATCTTCGTCGGCGACGCCTCCATGTCCCCCTACGAGGTCTCCCACCCCGGCGGCAGCGTGGAACACTGGAACGACGAGCCCGGCTCGGTGTGGATGGAACGCCTCACCCGCCATTTCCGCCGCGCCGCCTGGCTCAATCCGCGCCCGCGCAACGCCTGGGACCACGCCATGACCATCGGCCTGCTGCGCAAAGTGATGGAGAACCGGATGTACCCGCTCACCTTGGGTGGGATTGATGAAATGGCGAAGGAACTGAATCGGTAGAGGCGTGAACCCACATACTCGTTAAGGTCCAAGTGATATGAAACGCGATCTTGATCTTGTACGAGAACTTCTCCTCGACATTGAAAAGAATGCTAAGGGTGTGCGCGCTGATTGGACATTCTCCGGTGAGGAGCATGATCCCTCCCTTGTGCTCTACCACGTAAGATTGTTATTTGACGCTGGTTTTGTAGAGGGCCAGTTTATAGAGGATGCTGAGGCGTATTGGGTTGATAGAATTACATGGCAAGGTCATGAATTCATCGATGCCGTTCGCGATGCTGGTGTCTGGAAGAAAACTAAAGAAGCGGGTTTGAAAGTCGGCGGATTTGGCCTTGAGTTTGCGGTTGGTGTCGCAAAGTCATATGTGAAGCAGGAGATCCAAAGTCGACTTGGTATCTCACTCTAGACACTAACGCTGAGCTACTAGGATAATACCGAATGACCGTCGCCGAGATCATGCACTCCCCCGCCTACCGCCGCATCGTGGAAGTCCTGGACGCCGAGCACGACCGCACGGTGGCGGATGTCATCACCCTCACCGAAATCCCCGCCCCCCCGTTCGGCGAGGGCCCCAAGGCCGCGCACTACCTGGAAATGCTCCGCGCCCACGGGCTGGAGGATGTGGAGCTGGACGGCATCGGCAACGCCATGGGCCTGCGCCGCGGCGCCGGAAACGGCCGCCTTATCGTGGTCGCCGCCCATCTCGACACCGTTTTCCCCGCCGGCACGGACGTCACCGTGAAGCGCGAAGGCACCAAGCTCTTCGCCCCCGGCGTCGGCGACGACACCCGCAGCCTCGCCGTCCTCCTCGCCTATATCCGCGCACTCGATGCCGCCGGCGTGCGCACCAACGCCGACATCCTCTTCGTCGGCGATGTCGGCGAGGAAGGCCTGGGCGACCTCCGCGGCGTCCGCCACCTCTTCACCGAAGGCAAGTACAAGGGCCGCATCGAAGCCTTCTTCACCGTGGACAGCCCAGACATGGAAGGCCTGGTCGTCGGCGGCGTCGGCTCCAAGCGCTACCGCGCCACCTTCCGCGGCCCGGGCGGCCACAGCTTCGGCGCCTTCGGCCTGGTCTCGCCCGCCTTCGCCATGAGCCAGGCGATGCTGGAACTCTCCCGCATCTCCGTTCCCGCCAAGCCGAAAACCACCTTCAGCGCCAGCGTCTTCGGCGGCGGCACCAGCGTGAACGCCATCCCCAACGAAGTCTGGGTCGAAGTCGATCTCCGCTCCGAAGCCCCCGCCGAACTCGCCCGCCTGGAGCAGCGCTTCCTCGCCATCGTCGAACAGGCCGCCCAGGCCGAAAACCACGCCCGCTCCACCGCCCAAGGGCCGATCATCGTCGAAGCCAAGCTCATCGGCGACCGCCCCGCCGGCAGCACGCCGATGGACTCCGACATCGTCCAGCACAGCACCGCCGCCCTGAAGGCGCACGGCTTCGAGGTGCGCCACGCCTATTCCAGCACCGATGCCAACATCCCGATGAGCCTCGGCATCCCCGCCGTGAAGATCGGCTCCGGCGGCACCTCCGGCCGCGCCCACTCGCTGGAGGAATGGATCGACGTGGAACAGACCAACTCCGTGAAGGGCATGGCCGCCGGCCTCACCGCCATCCTCGCCGTCGCGGGTGTCGCACCGTAAGAGTCTTCTTTTTGTGAACAAAAAGAAGCAAAAAAACGTCTTTCGTTTGCGCCCACGCGCGCCGATTGAACGTTGACACTGGGTGTCGGAAATCCGGGATCGGGCGGGACGACGCGGGATGATGTGGGACTTCCGAGACTTAGAGCAACGACGACCGCGACGAGCAATGCTGGAAGTCTAAGTGACGGCGGCGCAGCGCGACAGAGGAAAACGGAAATGGCCGCCTGCGCGTTGTCGGCACTAAGGGCGCCTTAGCGGGCCACCAGCGCACCTGTCACGTGCCCTCAGAGCCGGGCTTGGGATCGCTGTCGGGGACAGCCGGCAGGGGCGGCAGATCCTCGTCCGGCGTCACCAACAGCTCGTAGACGTGAACCACCTTCCTGGCCCGCTCCAGCAGCGAAATCTTGCCGAGCGCGGCCGGCGACAGGGCCTCTACGATCTCCATCGCCTTCGCAAGGAGCAGAGGCTCCAGCCGCCGGATGACTGGTGGGGGTCTCAGCCTACCTGCAGATGGCGCGGAAAGGCCGCCTATGCCGGGCACCGGCGCGCCTGGCACCGCATCGCCGGTGGCGAGCCACTCCGGCGACACCCCCAACGCCCGTGCCACGGAAACGAGCGTTTCCAAAGGTATAGGAACACCCGCGAGATACATCGCGACGGTGCCGGAGGCTAGGCCCGTCCGCTCCATCAGCGCCTCCTCTCCTCCACCCTCCCTGATCGCCATGCCAAGGCGCATGCCAATCTCCATACTGGCTCGGGTGAGCGGCAACGGAGCGCCAGGTGCGTCGGCAGGAGCCACGTGCGGCTGGGGCGGCGCCCAGTCGCCCTTCATCGTGCCCCGGCCCGCGGCCAGCCATTCGATCCGGACCCCGCAGGCGTCGGCCAGGGCAACAAGGGCCTCAGACGGGATATCGCGCCCCCGCTGGTAGTTGCCGAGCGTGCCCTCCGGGATGCCGGATTTGAACGACACGGCCCGCCGTCCGCCAGCCGCTCGCACCGCCGCCTTCACGCGCTCGCCCCGAGCCGCATCCTGATGAGCGCGCGTCTCTTCCGTATCGACACACGACACACTTCGATCGGGACGATCGCTGTCTGAATTGGCGTTTTGTGTCAATGTGTTACGCTCCAAATGGCGCGGTATGGCGCATATCCAAACTGTATCGCCCCAAACGTCGCTTGACTGACGTCATCACGATCCCCAATATCGTCCCATACGGGGCGAATTCGTCCCGTTCGTGGCGATAGGGCAGTGAAGAAGACGTCAGCATGCATCGCGAGGACATCAAGGCGGCGATCCGCAAGAGCGGCACGACGCTGGTGGCATTGGCGCTCAACAATGGCCTGAAGGAATCGACCGTCCGCAAAGCGCTGCAGCGGCCCTCCCTCCTGGCCGAGGGCATCATCGCCCGCCAACTCGACAAGCGCCCCCAGGACATCTGGCCCGACCGCTACGACGAGCTGGGTCTCCCCAAGCGGAGTCGTCGGGGCCAGTCGGGCCGCGCACTTCCTAGACCCGCCAAGCAGGGCGGGAAACACCAAAAGCGCGGGGAGGTTTGATCGTGCAGATCGTTCTCCTGCCCTTGTCGAAGATCAGCGTCGAGGGCCGGCTGCGCGAGGTCGACGAGACCCGCGCCGCCGAGATGGCCAACTCCTTGCGCGACCGCGGCCAGCTCACCCCCGTGGAGGTCGCGCCGCCTGATGGCCGCGGCATGCACCGCCTGATTTTCGGCGCCCACCGCGTGGCCGCCGCCCGCCTCGCCGGGCTGGAAGCCATCCAGGCGGTGATCTTCAGCGGCACCCGCGACGAGGAGCGGCTGCGCGAGATCGACGAGAACCTCTACCGCCGGGAACTCTCTCCGCTCGACCAGGCCACCTTCCTCACCGAGAGGCGGGAGATCTACGAGCGGCTGCATGGCAAGGTGAAGCGGGGGCCTAAAGATAGGGCCAACTTGGCCCAATTGAGCTTCTTCGACGACATCACCCAGAAATTCGGCCTACCCGCCCGCACCGTGAAGCGGGCCATGTGGCGCCGCAGCTCGATCGCCGACGCCGCCTGGGCGCGCATTGCCGGCAGCTGGATCGCCGAGAAGGGCGTGATGCTGGATGCCATCGCCCGCGTGGCCAAGGCGCGCCAAGCCGAGGTGGTGGCACTGGTGCTCGGCGGCAAATCCCGCACGGTGGCCGATGCCCTCAACCGCCTCGGCCTAGGCACCGCCACCGACGAGGCGGCGCAGCAGCTGGCCGCCCTGCGCGCCGCCTGGCGCCGCGCAGGGGCCGATGCCCGCCGGCGCTTCGCCGCCGAGCTGGCCGCCGCGCACCGCCCGGCGCTGCTGGAAGCCCTCAAGGAAACGGCCGGAGACCAGGCATGAGCACCCATCCTCAGGCCAAGAAACTGCGCGCTATCGCAGGCCGCTTGCGCACACTGGGCGCGCAGCCGCAGCAATCCGACGCCGAGCTGCCCTTCCATGCCGGGGCACTGGACGAAATCGCGGCCGATCTCGACGAGGAGGCGCGCCCCCGCACCGCCCGCGAGCGCGAGGCCGAGGATGGCCCGCTGGTGCGCCTGGCCCGGCGGGTATTCGACTGATGGCCCCCACCGTGCATCACCCCGACCAGCGCGAGCTGCTGGCCTGGTCGCCACCCGCGGCCGTGGAACGCTTCGCACCGGAGCGGGTGCGCGCCGCCACCCTGGCCGGCAAGGTTAAGCGCGGTGTTGCCGAGGCCCTGCGCTACCGCACCGAAGCCGGCCAGGACCGTGAGGCGATCGCCGCCGCCATGGCGGACTACCTCGGAGAGGAGGTGGCGAAGTCCAGCCTGGATGCCTGGTCGTCCGAGGCGCGGGAGAGCCAGGTGCCCTCCCTGGTGCGCTTCGTCGCCCTGCTGAAGGCCACGCAAGACCCGCGCCTGTTGCAGGTGCTGGCGCAGGAATGCGGCTGGGTGGTGGTGGACCGCAAATGGCTGCCGCTGATCGAGCTGGCCAGCCTGCGCGAGCATGAGGACGAGGTGCGCCGCCGCCGCCGCGCCCTGCAGGCCGAAGGCCGCAGCTCGGGGGCGCTGGCATGAGCGAGGCCAGCGACGTGAACTGGGCCGACCCCGGCCAGGTGCTGGCCTGGGCCACCCGCCAGGAGGCGCAGCGCCTGCAGGCGCCGGTGGCCGAGGCACGGGAATGGTTTACCAGCACGGAGCTGGCCGCCCTTCGCCTCACCGGCGTGCCCACGGTGCGCGCCAACGTGCTGAAGCTGGCCCAGCGCGCCGGCTGGCTCGCCCCGGAATGGCAGGGCACCCGCTGGCGCGAACGCCAGGGCCGCGGCGGCGGGGTGGAGTTCCACGTCTCCGTGCTGCCGCCCGACGCCCGGCAGGAACTGCGCTGGCGCCACCGTGCCGCCGATCCCGCCGCCCTGCTCACCCAGGCCGATGTGGAGGCCCGGCGGCAGGACGCGCTGTGGGGTTGGTTCGCCCGCCAGACCGACAAGAAGAAAAACGAGGGCAAGCGCCGCCTGCAGATCATCCTCGCCGTGCGCGCTGAGGAGGAGCTGGGCCGCCCGCGCATGCAGGTCCTGCACGACATCCTGCCCAAGCATCGCGTGTCGTTCAGCACCTTCTACGCCTGGGAGGAGATGATCCGTGGCCTGCACCGCACCAACTGGTGGCCGGCCCTCACCCCACGCCACCGCGGCGGCGTGGCCTCCGCCACGTGCCATGAGGCGGCCTGGACCTTCCTGCGCAGCGCCTGGCTCTCCCCCAGCAAGCCCAGCTTCGAGGCCTGCTGGCGCGACCTGATCGCGGCCGCCGGCCAGCACGGCTGGGCGCCGATCCCCAGCAAGAAAACCCTGGAGCGCCGGCTGAAGGCCCTGCCGCAGACGGTGAAGACGCTGGAGCGCGAGGGGCCGGAGGCGCTGGAGCGGCTCTACCCCGCCCAGCAGCGCACCCGCGGCCACTTCCACGCGCTGGAGGCTGTGAACGCCGATGGCCACCAGTGGGACGTGATGGTGCGCTGGCCGGATGGCGAGATCGGCCGCCCCGTCGCGGTGGCCTTCCAGGATCTCTACAGCGGCAAAATCCTGTCCTGGCGGGTGGACCGCTCCGAAAGCAAGGAGCTGATCCGCCTGGCCTTCGGCGACATGGTGGAAGCCTGGGGCGTGCCGGACCGCTGCTGGTTCGACAACGGCCGCGCCTTCAATTCGAAGTGGCTCACCGGCGGCATGAAGATGCGCTTCCGCGGCCGCATCCGCGAGGAGGATGCGCAGGGCATCATGACCCTGCTGGGCGTGGAGGTCCGTGTCACCAAGCCCTATTCGGGCCGTTCCAAGCCGATCGAGCGCGCCTTCGGCGACTTCGCCCGCACCATCGCCCGCCGCCCCGAATTCGTTGGCGCGTGGACCGGCAACAGCCCGGAGAACAAGCCAGAGAACTACGGCAGCCGCGCCGTGGATCTGGACGTGTTCCTGCAGGTGCTGGCCGATGGCATCGCGGAGCACAACGCCCGCCCCGGCCGGCGCACGGAGGCCTGCCGCGGCACGCTCAGTTTCGACCAGGCCTTCCTGGAAAGCTACCGCGTCTCCCCGATCCGCCGCGCCTCCTTAGCCCAGCGCGGGCTGTGGCTGCTGGCTGCCGAGGCGGTGCGTGCGCGCAAGCCCGATGGCGCCGTGTGGGTGCTGGGCAACCGCTTCTGGGCGGAGCCGCTCACCAACCAGATCGGCCAGCGCCTGGTGGTGCGGTTCGATCCGCAGAAGCCCGCCGCCGGCGTGCATGTCTACCGGTGGGACGGCTCGCCGATCTGCTTCGCCCCGATGGTGGAGGCCAGCCGCGCGGACGGACCGCGCATGGAAGAACCACCCCGCCGGCCGGGCCGAAACCCGGCGGCGAGACGATGTGGGAGCCATGCCTTCAATGACGTTTCAACACGAGCCCGTGGAGCCTGTGCTGCCGCCCGCATTCTGGATCGGCGGCAAGCGCAGGCTCGCCAACCGCCTCATCCCGCGCCTCGCTCGGGTGCCACATCGCACCTACGTAGAGCCGTTCGTCGGGATGGGCGGGTTGTTCTTCCGGCGGCCGACACGTGCGCCGGCCGAGGTCATCAACGATCTCAGCGGCGACGTGGCTACCCTGTTCCGGGTACTGCAGCGCCACTACCAGGCGTTGATGGATATGCTGCGCTGGCA
>JBIKOJ010000068.1:0-23722 GCA_044358135.1 Acetobacteraceae bacterium
GGGATTGGAGCATGGTGATATCTCCAGGAAGGAAGCGGTTCTTTTTTGAAAAAAAGAACCAAAAAACTTTTATTCATGAAAGTCTTTTTGCTTCTTTTTCTTCAGAAAAAGAAGGCCTTGCTTACTTCCATCCACCCGCCGCAAGAATGCGGTCATACAACCGCCCCGGCGCCCGGGCCACTTCCTGCGCCATCGCGGGCTCCATGGAGGAATGCCCGCCGCCGGGGACAACAACGAGGTTGGCGCGCGGCAGCCGGGCGGCAAGATCGTAGGAGTTGTCGGGCGTGCAGCAGCAATCGTAGCGCCCGACGACCATTTCCACCGGCAGGTGGGCGATGCGGGGCGCTTCATCGAGCAACTGCGTGCCTTCCAAGAAGAAGTTGTGGATGGCGTAGTGGGCAAAGATGCGGCCGTAGCGGGCGCCGCGCGCCGGCTCCGCCTCGGCGGTCGGGCTGTCGAAGGCCATGAAGCCGTTTTCGTAGACGTGGAGCTGGTGGGCGAAGCGGTCGGCTTCGGCCTGGTCGTTGCTTTCCAGGATTCGGCTTGCATAGGCGCGGCGCAAATCCCCTCGCTCCTCCGGCGGCACCAGGGCGGCGAAGGCTTCCCATAGCTCTGGGAACATGGTGCGCACGCCCTGGAACCACCAATGCACATCCTGCGGGCGAACGAGCCAGGTGCAGGTGAGGTTCACGCCGAGGCAACGCTCGGGATGCGCCTCGGCATAGGCGGTGGCGACCACGCTGCCCCAGGAGCCGCCGGCCACGATCCAGCGTTCGATGCCCAGCATCTCGCGGATCGCCTCCATGTCGGCGATGGTCGCCTGCAGCGAGTTGCCGGCGAGCAGGCCGGTGGGGGTGGATTGGCCACATCCGCGCTGGTCGAACTGCACCACGCGGAACTTCGTGGGGTCGTAGAAGCGCCGGCGGGCGGGGGCGTTGGATCCGCCGGGGCCGCCATGGCAGAGGATGACCGGCATCAGGCCGGGGTCGCCGGCATCTTCCCAGTGGATGCTGTGGCCGCCGTCGCGCGCCAGCATGCCGCTGGCACGGGCGGGCAGAACCGGGTGGAACGGATCGTCCAGGCGCTTGGGCAGGGGATGCACGGCGGGGCTCCGGGATAGGGAGGCCCCGCCGCGCGCGGGGCCCCTGGCAGGCGTCAGGCGCGCATCAGCGGGCCGCGGCTGGTGCAGAACGCATCCACCGCCTGGGCGAAGCGCTCGCATTCCGCCTCGCCCACTGGCAGGCTCATCGCCACCATGCCGCGGCGGGCGAGGTAGATGCCGGCCTGGAGCAGATCGAAGAAGAACAGCTCCAGCAGGCCTTCCTCGGTGGCGGTGGTGTTGTAGCGGCGCACGATCTCGCCGGTGCGGAAATGCGCCTGGATCATGCTGCCCAGACCGGTGAACTGCAGCGTGACCTTGTGCTTCTGCGCGATCTCGTTGAGGCGGTTGCGCAGCGCTTCGCCCTTCTGGAAATGCGCCTCCGCCGCCGCGCTGTCGAAGATCTCTCCCAGGGCCACCACGCCGCCGGCCATGCTGAGCACGTTGTTGTTGAACGTGCCGCTATGCACCAGCGCGCCGGGCTGGGTGGCATCGAACGCGTCCATGATCTTGGCGCGGCCGCCGAAGGCACCGATGTTCATGCCGCCGGCGAGATACTTGCCCAGCGCGGTCAGGTCCGGGTGCACGCCGGTGAGCTTCTGCAGCCCGCCGGAGGAGTGGCGGCTGGTCATCACCTCATCGAAGATCAGCACCATGCCCAGCTCGTCGCAGGTGGCGCGGATGGCCTTCAGGAACGGCACCGTGGCCGGGATGCAGCCGCCGGAGCCCTGCATCGGCTCCAGGATCACGGTGCCGATCCGGTCCTTGTGCTCGCGCATCAGCGCCACGGTGCCGTCGATGTCGTTGTAGTCGGCCATCACGTAGTCCAGCGGCGCGGTCATCGCGTTCGGGCCGCCGCCGGTGAAGGTCAGCACGCTGCCGTGGTAGCCGCCGCGGAACACCAGGATGCCGTCGCGCTTGCTGTGGTGGCGGGCGAGCGTGATGCACATCATGTTCGCCTCGGTGCCCGAGTTGGTGAAGCGCACCTTCTCGATCGAAGGGAAGCGGGCACACACCAGCTCGGCAAACTTCGGCTCGTTCTCGCCGACGGAGGCCAGGCCAATGCCGCGGCCGATGGCGGCCTGCACCTTTTCCAGGATGCGGGTTTCGGAATGGCCGAACAGCCCGGCGGTGTATTCACCGCAGAGGTCGAGGTACGAGTTGCCGTCGATATCCGTCACCTGGCAGCCCTTGCCGCCGGCCATCGCGGCGGGAAAGGGCGAGTAGTACAGGTTGGAGCGGGTGTTGCCGCCGGGCATCACTGCCTTGGCCTTCTGGTGCAGTGCCGCACTTTTCGGCCGGGCGGCGGTGTAGCGCTCATGCGCCTCGGCGATCGCGGACTCGAGGTCGCTGTTGCGGGGGGCGGCGACGGTGGTCGCGGACATGTCTGTCTCCCTGGAACCAAAGAGGCGCTGGCGGTGGAGCGCCGCGGAATGCGGCGGTCGCGCCCGTGATGCGCAAGTCTAGCCGAGCTTGGGCGCATGCAAAGCCCGGAATGCGCGCAATGCCCGAGATCAGGCGGCGAGCGGGCCGATCACGGGGCGATAGCCGGCGCGCAGCACGTTCACGGTGCTGCGCGGGGTGAGCACCGCCACGATGCGCTCGGGTTCGGCCCGGACCGGCGGGAGGTAGCCGCCGGGCGCGAAGGGATGCAGCCGCCCCTGCCACACCAGCGCGGGCTGCTCGCCATCCAGGATGAACGCGCCGTCCGGCAGCTCCCCCAGCCTGGCCTCGTGGCGGCGCTGGCGCCGGAGGGGGCCGACCCGGTCGGCATGCATGCGGCGGTTCATCGCCGGTGCCGTCGTGGGCTCGCCATGGGCGCGGCGCCAGGCGAGCTGGAACAGGCGGAACGCCGCGCGCCGGCACTCGTAGCAAGGCCGGTGGCCGGCCGCGAGCGCCACCGCCTCGTCGTGGAAGAACAGCTCCGTGTAGCTGTTGCCCCACACGCTGCGCTTGCGGCCATTGAAGCTGGTGAGGCAGACGAGCCAGGCCTGCAGCGACCAGCGCGCCGTGCCCAGCGTCTGGTCAGGCCGATGGATCCGGCCGCGATTGCCCATGAACATCCCGCGCGCGGGATGGGCGACGATCTCCCCGGTGGGCATCACGCGGTTCTGCAGCGGCATCATTCCCTCCCCTGCGTGTTGCCAAGCCGCGCACGCCGTGCGGCAATCGTTGCCTCATTCGGGGAGGAAGACAAATGGACTTCACGGGCAAGGTCGCGCTGGTCACGGGCGGCGGCGGCGGGATCGGCATCGCCACCTGCCTCGGCTTCGCCAGGCGCGGGGCGAAGGTGGTGGTGGTGGATTACGACGCCACCATCGGCCAGGACGCGGCAGCGCAGGTGAAGGCGGCCGGCGGCGAGGCGATCTTCGTGCGCGCGGACGTGTCCAAATCCGCCGACGTGCAGGGCTACGTGCAGGCGGCGATGGACGCCTATGGCCGCATCGACTGCTTCTTCAACAACGCGGGCATCGAGGGGAAGGTCACGCCGATCACCGACTACGAGGAGGAGACCTGGAACGCGGTGATCGGGGTGAACCTCACCGGTGTGTTCCTCGGCCTGAAATACGTGCTGCCGGTGATGCTGAAGCAGGAGAGCGGCACGGTGGTGAACACCGCCTCCACCGCCGCCCTGTTCGGCGGGCCCGGCATGGCGGCCTATGTCGCCTCCAAGCATGGCGTGGCTGGGCTGACCAAGGTGGCCTCGTCGGACGTGGCCCGCTACGGCGTGCGGGTGAACGCGATCTGCCCGGGGCCGGTGGAGACGCGGATGATGCGCTCCCTGGAATCGCAGCGGAACCCGACCGACCCGGAATCGGTGCACGCCGCCAACGCCGCGGGCATGCCGACCGGGCGCTATACCTATCCGGAGGAGGTGGCGAACGCGGTGATGTACCTGTGCTCCGACCTGTCTTCCAACATCACTGGCACGCAGTTGGTGATCGATAGTGGGCGCTCGGCGTCCGGTGGGTCGACGATTGCACCGCGGCGGAATCAGTAAGCGGTTCTTTTTTGAAAAAAAGAACCAAAAAACTTTTGTTCGCTTGCACGCGTGCCGGCCGCCTGGCACGCGTGCAAGTCATAAAAGTCTTTTTGCTTCTTTTTCTTCAGAAAAAGACGACTCTTTCTTACTCCAGGATCCGCACCATCCCCGAACTGCCATCCACATGGATGCGCGCCCCATCGGGGATCGTTCGCGTGCCGATCATGGTGCCGGCCACGCAGGGCAGCCCGTATTCGCGCGCCACGATGGCGCAGTGCGAGAGCGCGCCGCCGGTATCGGCCACCACGCCGCCGGCCTGGGCGAAGAGCGGTGTCCAGGCGGGCATGGTCATCTGGCAGACCAGGATATCGCCGGGAGTGAGCTTCCCGGCCTGGTCCAGCGAGCGGATCACGCGGGCGATGCCCGTCACGCTGCCGGGCGAGGCGGCGTGGCCGACGATCACCTTGGGGTCTTCGGAGGGGCGGATGCCGAGGCCGAAGAACTTGGCGGCGAGCGGATCGATCGGCTGATCGGCGGGCGGCGGGGTGCCGATGAAGGGCGGCGGCTGCATGCGCACCTGGGACGCGCGGTCGCGCCGGCGGCGGGCGGTGGCCGCGGCCAGGGCTTCGGCGCCGCGTCCCTCCGCCAATGCGCCGACCTCATCGAAGGTGAGGTAGAACACGTCTTCCGCATCGGCCAGCAGGCCTTCGGCGGCGAGGCGGCGGCCGAGATGCTGGAAGGCCTCGCGGGTGACGACCGTGAACTTCTGGTCGATGGTGAAGTTGTGGTCCTCGGAGATCGGCAGGTATTGCTGGGCCAGTGGCAGCAGGGCGTGAAAGACGGGGCGGGCTTGCTCGGGCAGGCGGGCTTCGAGGTCGCGTTGCAGGGTTTCGCGGCGGGCGCGTTCCTCGGCCTGGCGGGCGGCGGGGCTCATGGTGGGGTTGGCGAGGAAGCCCTTCAGTTGCGTGAGCGCGGTGGAGGGGTCCTCGCGCCAGGAGGGGTGGCCGAATTCGGCGAACACGTCGGAGCGCCAGCCCCAGAAGGAGAGGAAATCCTGCAGGCGGGCGACGAATTCCGCGGCCTGGGGATGCGGCGGCAGCACCACGCGGCCACCGCGGACATTGGCAGACTGCACCGCGGCAGCAAGGCTGGGCTGGGCGCGGACCCATTCCGCCAGATCCCACAGCGCCTGGCCGAGGGCGGAGGACTTGTTCTCGAAGCCCTGCAGCAGGGCGCGGCTGTCGGCCAGGGCCGCTTCGCCCAGCGTGTGCTGGATCATCTCCTCCAGGCCGAACACGGCGTTCATGGTGGGGATGTTCACGCGCATGTGGATGTCCCACACCTCCACCGTGCGGTCGTAGAGGCCGGCGAGGTGGCGGGCGATGGCGGCGGTGGGCGCGGCGGCGAAATCGAAGCCGGCGGCTTCATGGGCGATGGCGAGCACGCGGGGTTCGAAGGTGTCGTACCAGTCACGCAGGTTGGTGGCGCCGAGTTCCATGGTCAGGCGCTGCATCTCGGCAAAGCGGGCCTGGGTGGTGGCTTCGTCGCCCTGGAAGGGCACGGGGTTCATGTAGACGTAGCCATGGTGCACGCCGATGGTCAGGCCCGTGACCGGCATCGACAGGCGGGAAATGGCCGCACTGGCGCCGCGGGTGAAGGCGGGCTGGAAGAAGGTGGCGTTCAGCGGCGTGACCGGGGCGGGGAAGTGCATTGCGTCGCGGAACCAGAAGGAGTCCGCGTGGGTGGGATCCTGCCATTGCGGCGCGAAGCCGCCCGATGCTGCCGACATGACGATGCCTCCCGGATTCGATTGTGACGGTTTTATGAAAGTGCCGGCTGGGATGCGAGCGCTTAAGTGTATCGGATCACGTCACGGCTTGGTGCGCGCGTGACCCGGCAGCGCGAAGGAGGCGGCGACGGCCAGCACGCTGCCGGCGAGCGCCACGGCGAACAGTTCCGTGAAGCCGTCCAGCCCCGCGCTGCCGCTCAGCAGCCGGGCGAGCACGATGGAGCCGGCGAAGCTGCCGATGTAGCGGCAGGTGGAGAACAGGCCGGAGGCAACGCCGGCGTGTTCGGCGGAGACCGACTCCACCGCGGAGGTCTGCAGCCCGGCGGAGCCGAGGCCGAGGCCGGCGCCGGCCAGGGCCAGGCAGGCCACCAGGGCCAGCGGTGGCAGGGCGGGATCGAAGGCGAGCGGGGCGATGCCCAGCGCCAGCATGGCGTGGCCCACCACTGTGGGCAGGCGGCGGCCGAGCCGGTCTGCCAGTTGGCCGCCGGCGAAGGCGAACACCACCATCGGCGCCGATTGCAGCGCCAGCACCAGGCCGATGCCGATGCCGATGCTGCTCCAGCCGCTCTGCCGCGCCAGCAGCAGTGGCACGGCGAGCATCACAGTGTAGCTGCCCAGGTTCGCGGCGGAGACGCCGAGCGTGGCGGCCGCGAAGCCGCGGCGCGCGAAGAAGCGCGGCTGCACCAGCGGATCCGGATGGCGAGCCTCCCGCCACAGGAAGGCGGCGAGGAGGGCGGTGAGCACCGCGGCGAGCGTGGCCGGCACAAGCAGCCCCGCGGCGTGGCGGGATTCGATGGCCACCAGGGCGAGGCCCAGCAGCAGGGCGGGGAACATCAGCGCGCCGGCGATGTCGAAGGGCGGGCGGGACTGCTCCGGCGTGGATTGGGCGGGCACGTGGCGGCGGGCGAGCAGCAGGGCGGCGAGCACCACCGGCACGTTCACCAGGAAGATCGCGTGCCAGCCGCCCGCGGCCACGATCAACCCGCCGAGCGGCGGGCCGAGGGCGGCGGCGAGCGACAAGCAGGCGCCCATGGTGCCGAAGGCGCGGGCGCGATGGGCGGCCGGGATCGCCTGGCGCAGCAGGCCGGCGCCGTTGGGGAACACGGTGGCGCCGCTGATCGCCTGCAGGGTGCGCATGGCGATCAGGGTGTGGATATCGGGCGCCACGGCGGCGACGAGCGAGGCGAGGCCGAAGACCGCGAGGCCGCCCAGCATGAACGGGCGGCGGCCGTAGCGGTCGCCGAGCTTGCCGGCCACGGGCTGCACCACCACGAGGGCCAGCAGGTAGCCGGTCATCAGCCAGCCGGCGGTGGCGATATCGGCGCCGAAATCTTCCACGATCGCCGGCAGGGCGACGGCGAGCATGGTGGAGTTCAGCGGCGCCAGGATGCCGGCCAGCGCCACGGCCAGCAGGGTGGCGCGCTCGGTGCGCTCCATGCGCTAGAAGGCGGTCACGGGGCGGCGTTGCAGCAGGTAGAGCGTGCTGCCCTCCAGCGCCCATTCGATGTCGTGCGGCACGGGACCAAAGGCGGCATCGCAGCTTTCGGCGAGGGCGGCGAGGGCCATGTAGTGCGGGGTGTCGAGGCAGGGGGCCTCGACGAGGTGCTCCGCGACCTCTTCCTCGAACGTGTCTCCGCCGGGGCGGCGGCGGATGGCGATGGGCTTGTGGCCCGGGTTGCATTCCAGCAGGGCGCCATCGCGTGCAAGGCGGATGAAATCCGGTACGATCATGCCCTGCACCACCGCTTCGCCCAGCCCCCAGCCGGCTTCCACCACCAGCTCGTTCGCCTTGGTGATCGGGTTGCGGGTGAACATCACGCCGGCGCTGTCGGCGTTTACCAGGCGCTGCACCACCACGGCCATGCGCACCGTGCCTTCGGCGCCGACGCGCTGGCGGTAGGCCAGGGCGGAGTCGGCGAAGGCGGAGCGCCAGACTTCGGCGACCGCCGCCGGCACGTCGATCACGTTCAGCTTCGTGGCGTGCTGGCCGGCGAAGCTGGCTTCCGCACCATCCTCGCCGATGGCCGAGGAGCGGACGGCGAAGGGGCCGGAGAGGGTGGCGCAGGCTACGGCGAGGCGGGCGCAGGCTTCGGGCTGGCCTTCGGCGACGGCGGCGGCGAAGTCGTGGCGCAGGGCGAGGCCTTCCGGCACGCGCAGGCCGGCGCGCAGGGCGGCGCCGAGTTGGGCGGCCTTGCCGCCGTATTCCTCCGGGGAGACGGCGTCGGCGAGGTCCACCAGGCTCATGGCAGCAGCACCACCTCGCCCTTGAGGCCGTCCACGCGGATGGTGGCGCCGTCGGGGATGCGTTTGGTGGCGTGGCGGGTGCCGACGACGCCGGGGATGCCGTATTCGCGGCTGACGATGGCGGCGTGGGAGAGCAGGCCGCCGGTGTCGGTGACGATGCCGCCCAGCAGCGGCAGCACGATGTTGAAGCTTTCGGTGGTGGTGGAGGTGACCAGGATGTCACCGGGCTGCAGGCGGCCGAATTCGGCGGGGCTGCGGATGACGCGGGCGGTGCCGGTGACGATGCCGGGGCTGGAGCCGGTGCCGCGCAGGCGGGTGGGCTCCTGGGCGGTTTCCGGCGGCAGGCCGAACATCGCCTCGCCGCTGGCCATCATGGCGCGGGCGATGCGCAGGGCGGCGGGCGGCAGGTTTTCTGGCAGTGTGGGCGGCTTCGGCGGGTCGCCCAGGGTGGCGGGGGCGATGGAGGCATCGACGCTGGTGCGGTAGCGGGCGCGGGCGGCGAGGGTGTCGGCGTCCGGGCCGCCCTGGTTGCGCAGGATGGCCTGCATCTCCTCCCAGTTTGCTTCGACCAGGTGGGCGGCGTGGGCGAGGCGGCCCTCGGCGGCGAGGCGGGTGCCGGTGGCGATGATGGCGGTGCGGCAGATGCCTGCGGCCCAGACATCGGAATAGAGGCCGCGCTCGTCGCGCAGGCGGGAGTTGTGCCGGGCCTCCGCCAGCAGGGCGTGGAAGGTGGCGTGGTGTTCGGCGGGCAGAGCCTCGAGCAGGCGGGCTTCCTCCTGCGCGGTGCTGCGGGCGGCGGCGGGCGGGCCGGATTCGACGGCGCGGCTTATGCCTTTCACCAGCACTTCCGGCACCTCGTTCCCGGTGGGGGCGCCGACTTCCAGGCCATCGAGCACGCGGGTGCCGACGAGGTCGAGATAGGCGGTGGCCGCCTGCCCCACCGCGCCGGGGGCGGCGCGCAGGCGGGTGATCACCGCGGCGTGGTCGGCTTCGGCCAGCAGGGCGCGGGACGCGGCATCCGCGCGCAGGGCCTCGGCGAGGCGGTCCAGCTCCGGCATGGCGCCGGCGGATTCCGGGGCGCTGCCGCGCACCAAGGCGAGGAAGGCGCCGAGCGGCGGATCGGTGCGGGCGCCCAGCCACTGGCGGAGATGGGCGATGAGGTCGGCGATCGGCAGCGTGGCCGGCATGTTGAAACGGTGGTGCTGCTGGATCATCGCGGCGAGGTTGTCGCGGCAGCGCGTGATGTGGGCGAGCTGGTCTTCCGGCGAGAGGGCGGCGGTATCGATGCGCTGGAGGGCGAGCTGGCTTTGGATGGTGGCCGGCTTGGCCTGCTGCTCCCACAGGGCGAGGTCGGCGCGCCAGCGCTTGGTGGCGAAGGTTTCCTCGGCGGCGGCGATGCGGGCCGGGAGTTCCGCGGGATCGAGCGGCAGCATGCCGCCGTAGCCGAAGCCGTTCACCAGCGCGAAACGGCCACGGCCGGAGAGCGCGCCGTAGCGCCGGGAACTCTCACCCGAGCCGAGCGAGACGTTGGGGCCGAAGACCTCGCCATGGAACGGGGACCAGGGCCGCGGCACGTGCACGGGGTCGAGCCGCCAGGAACCGGGGCCGGGGGGGTCGAAGGTGAGCTGTGCGGGATCGAAGCTGTCGGCCATCGCCATTCCCCTGCGTCGCGGGCCGGTGGCTCTACACCCGGGCGCCCGACATGACAATTTCATGACAGTTCCATGGCGCTGGGGGCTGGGCTTCGGCCATGAGTCATCGCCGCGGAACGCGGGGTTTTCACGACGGATTCGGGGTGATTTGGGGGGGGGGGGTGGGACGGCGAGGGCGGGGCGCGGGCGGCCGGCGCCGGGCGGAGTTTGGGCGCGCGATGGCCGGACAGGGCCATGCCCCGGTTGGGCCGGCCGCGCAGCAGCCAGCCGATCTCCGCCCGCAATTGGAGCAGGCGGCGCAGGGTGTGGGGATCCTGGGCGGACTCCAGGTCGTCGGCGAAATCGGTGCTGGTGGAGAAGAGCCAGTCCTGGCGCAGGAGGTGCTGCGTGCGGCCGGTGGTGTTCGACTTCGAGAAGGCGGCGAACAGGGCCAGCAACAGGAGCTTCAACGCCGCCGGAATCCGGGCGTGCAGGATCGCCCGCGCCCAGGGGCGCGGTGCGTCGGCTTCGCTCGGTGCGGCGGCATGGTTTGGCATCACCGCTAACTATGCCCGACGCAAGGGCGGTGGACAAGGAATTTTTATACGTACGTAGGATAATAGGACTAGGATGATGGCCCCGTCTCGCATGACGGGAGGATCGCTCCGGTCGGTCGGTCGGCAGGGGGAGGCAGGAAGCGGCTTCTTTTTTCTGAAGAAAAAAGAAGCAAAAAAGACTTCATTTGCTGGCGCCTGGGTTGAAACATCAGAGTACGGGATGCGGCGCGATGGATTGCTTCCCGTCGCTCGCAATGACAAATGAAAGTTTTTTGGTTCTTTTTTTCAAAAAAGAACCGCTTTCTTCCTTTTACGGCTTCGCCTTGCCGCGCACTTCCTGGTGCCAGACCATCAGGCCCGCCGCGATGATGATGGCGATGCCGACGAAGGACCACATTCCGGGCACTTCGTGCCAGATCAGCAGGCCGAGCAGCGTGGAATAGATGATTGCGCCGTATTCGAAGGGGGCGACCAGCGTGGTTTCGCCGATGCGGTAGGCTTCGGTCATCAGCAGCTGGGCGACGAGGGTGACGAGGCCGACGGTGATCAGCCCGGCGAGGCCGATCCAATCCGGTGTTACCCAGACGGGCAGGCACAGCAGCCCGGCCAACACGGTGCTGCCGATGCCGAACCACATCACGATGGCGCCGTTGCTCTCGCCTTGTTCGCCCATGCGGCGGATGGAGATCATGGCGAGCGCCCAGGTGACGACGCCGGACATCACGATCAGGACCGGCACCAGCGGCAGGGCATCGGCCCCGGCGGCCCAGGGGCGCACCATCAGCACCACGCCGAACAGCCCGGCCAGCACCGCCACCACGCGTTGCCAGCCCACGCGTTCGCCCAGCAGCGGCACCGAGAGGATGGTGAGGAACAGCGGCATGCAGAACCCGAGTGCGGTGTTGGTGGCCAGCGGCAGGGCGCCGTAGCCGTAATAGGCGGTGAGCATGCCGATGAAGCCGAAGATCAGGCGCCAGACATGGCCCATGGGCTTCTTCGGTCGCAGCGCCTGCACGCCGTGCGCGCGCAGCTGGATGGGCAGCATCACCACGCCGACCACCAGGCTGCGGAAGAACATCATCTCCACGGCCGGGTAGCCGGTGGCCAGCGCCTTCACCAGCGCGGCGGAGACGGTATAGAGGCCCGAGGCCGCCATGACGCACAGAATTGCCCGCCGACGGGTGGCCCGATCCATGGCGCGGACGCTATCGCGGGAACCCGTCGCCCGCCAGGGCGGCACGGCAGGGCTGGGTTGCCCGCTTCAGCATGTTATAGCCCGGGGCATGACCGAACCCGCGAGTCGCTACCCGACCGTGCTGCAGGTGCTGCCCGCGCTGGAAACCGGCGGGGTGGAGCGCGGCACATTGGAAGTTGCATCCGCCATTCATGCCGCCGGTGGGCGCGCCATGGTGGCCAGCGCCGGCGGGCGGCTGGTGCCCGGCCTGCTGCGCCTGGGCGCGGACCATGTGACCCTGCCGCTGGCCTCGCGCGATCCCTGGCGGATCTGGCGCAATGCCGCCCTGCTGGAGGAGGTGATCCGCAGCGAGCGCGTGGACATCGTGCACGCCCGCTCCCGCGCGCCGGCCTGGGCGGCCTGGCTGGCGGCCAAGCGCACGCGGGTACCGTTCGTGACCACCTATCACGGCACCTACAGCGAGGGGTTTCCCGGCAAGCGCTGGTACAACTCCGTGATGGCGCGGGGGGCGCTGGTGATCGCCATCAGCGGGTTCATCGCCGAGCTGATCCAGCAGCGCCACGGGGTTCCGCCGGCGCGCATCCGCATGATCCCGCGCGGGGTGGATGTTTCGCAGTTCGAGCCGGCGAAGGTGAACGGGGACCGGGTGCCGCGGCTGGCGCGGGCCTGGCGGGTGGAGGACGGGCAGCCGATCATCCTGCTGCCCGGGCGGCTGACGCGCTGGAAGGGCCAGGGCGTGCTGATCCAGGCGCTGGCCCGGCTGCGCAACACCGAGGCCGTGGTGGTGCTGGCCGGCTCCGACCAGGGGCGGCATGCCTATGCCGAGGAACTCGCGGCGCTGGCCCGCCGGCTGCGGGTGGAGCACCGCGTGCGGATCGTCGGCAACGTGGACGACATGCCGGCGGCGCTGAAACTCTCCGATATCGTGGTGAATGCCTCCACCCAGCCGGAAGCCTTCGGGCGCGTGGTGATCGAAGGCCAGGCGATGGCGCGGCCGGTGATCGCCACCGATCATGGCGGGGCGGTGGAAACCGTGGCGCACGGCGTGACCGGCTGGCGCGTGCGGCCGAACGACCCCGATGAGCTGGCGGGCATGCTGGACCAGGTGCTGGCACAGCCGCTGGCGACGCGGCTGGAGATGGGGGAACAGGCGCGGGCGATGGTGCATGCGCGGTTCACCACGGCAGCGATGCAGGCGGCGACGTTGGATGTGTATCGGGAAGTTTTGGGGTGAGGAAGGAAGCGCCTTCTTTTTCTGAAGAAAAAGAAGCAATAAGACTTTTATTTGTCCGCGCGTGGAAAGGCCCGTTCATCCGGATCGGGCGCGAACATATAAAAGTTTTTTGGTTCTTTTTTTCAAAAAAGAACCGCTTTCTTTGATGCGCGTGCTGGTGATCCGCCTCGGCGCCTTGGGCGATATGGTGATGTCCTTCGCGCCCTTCGCGGCGATCCGCGCCCATCATCCCGGTGCCGAGATCACGCTGCTGACCACGAAGCCCTTTGCGGCCCTGGGTGCGGCGGCACCCTGGTTCGACCGGGTGGAGGTGGATGCGCGGCCGGCGCTGTGGGATGTGCCGGGCCTGCTGCGGCTGCGCCGGCAGTTGCTGGGGTTCGACAGGGTGTACGACCTGCAGACCTCCGGGCGCTCCGGCTGGTATTTCCATCTGGCGGGGCGGCCGGACTGGTCGGGGAATGTGCGGGGGTGCCGGTTTGCGCAGCTGGGACCGGCGCGGGAGCGGATGCACACGATCGAGCGGCAGCGGGACCAGCTGGGGATTGCGGGGATCACGGACTTCCCTGCCCCGGACCTGTCTTTCCTGACGCAGCGCCCCACGCCCGCCCTGCCCGCCCGGTTTGCGCTGCTGGTGCCTGGCGCTTCGGCGCATCGGCCGGGCAAGCGCTGGCCGGCTTCGCGGTATGGCGAGCTGGCGCGGGTGCTGGCGGGGCGCGGGCTGGTGCCGGTGGTGATCGGGGGGAAGGACGAGGTGGCATTGGCCGAGGAGATTCTGGCGGCGTGCCCCGATGCGATCGACCTCACCGCCAAGACGGCGCTGCTGGATATCTTCGCCATCGCCGCCCGGGCCGCGCTGGTGGTGGGCAACGATACCGGGCCGACCCATATCGCCGCCGCTGCCGGGTGCCCGGCCGTGGTGTTGTTTTCCCATGACAGCGACCCGGCGATGACCGCGCCGCGCGGGCCGGATGGCAGTTGGCCGACCGTGATCCGCGTTCCCGTGCTGGCGGACCTGACGGCGGAGAGGGTTGCAGCGGCGCTGCCCTAGAGCCATACAGTTCGGCCATTTTTCGCCCCAGAGGAGACCCCCTGATGCCCGCCATCACGCTGCCCGACGGCTCCGTGCGCTCGTTCGACGCGCCGGTTGCGGGCACTACCGTGGCGGCGGCCATCGGGCCCGGCCTCGCCCGCGCCGCCCTGGCCATGAAGATCGACGGCAAGCTGGTTGATCTTTCCACGGTGATCGAGGCCGACGCGAACGTGGTGTTCGTGACGCGCAAGGACGAGACGGCGCTGGAGATGATCCGGCACGATTGCGCCCACGTGCTGGCCGAGGCGGTGCAGGAGCTGTTTCCCGGCACGCAGGTGACGATCGGGCCTTCGATCGAGAACGGCTTCTACTATGACTTCGCGCGCAACGAGCCCTTCACCACGGAGGATTTCGCGGCGATCGAGGCCAAGATGCGCGAGATCGTGGGACGCAACGCGCCGTTCGTGCGCAGCGTGATCGACCGCGACGAGGGCATCGCCTTCTTCGAGGCGAAGGGCGAGAAGTACAAGGCGGAGCTGATCCGCGACCTGCCTGGGACCGAGGTGATCACGCTCTACAGCCAGGGCGACTGGATCGATCTGTGCCGCGGGCCGCATATGCGCGGCACCGGCGACGTGGGTACGGCGTTCAAGCTGATGAAGGTGGCCGGGGCTTATTGGCGGGGCGACCACCGCAACCCCATGCTCAGCCGCATCTATGGCACCGCCTGGCGCGACCAGAAGGAGCTGGATGCCCATCTGCACATGCTGGAGGAAGCCGAGAAGCGCGACCATCGGCGCATCGGCAAGGACATGGGGCTGTTCCACCTGCAGGAGGAAGCGGTCGGCAGCGTGTTCTGGCACCCGAAGGGCTGGAAGCTCTACCGCACGTCGGAGACCTATGTGCGCCGGCGGCTGGAGGCCAATGGCTACGTGGAGATCAAGACGCCGCAGCTGGTGGATCGGGCGCTGTGGGAGGCCTCCGGCCACTGGGAGAAGTATCGCGAGAACATGTTCCTGGTTCGCGTGGACGAGGAGGAGAAGACGCTGGCGCTGAAGCCGATGAACTGCCCGGGCGCGGTGATGGTGTTCAACCAGGGCATGCGCAGCTATCGCGAATTGCCGCTGCGGCTGGCGGAGTTCGGGCAGGACCATCGGTATGAGCCCTCCGGCGCGCTGCACGGGATCATGCGGGTGCGGGCGTTCCAGCAGGATGACGGGCATATCTTCTGCACCGAGGACCAGATCGGGGCGGAGACGGTGCGGTTTGTTGACCTGCTGTCCTCGATCTACCGGGATTTCGGCTTCGACAGCTTCCGGGTGAAGTTCTCGACGCGGCCGGATGTGCGGGCGGGGTCCGACGAGGTGTGGGATCGTGCGGAAGGGGCGCTGGAGCGTGCCTGCGCCGAGGCGGGGGTGGAATACGTGATCAACCCCGGCGAGGGCGCGTTCTATGGGCCGAAGCTGGAATTCGTGCTGCGCGACGCGATCGGGCGCGATTGGCAGTGCGGCACGCTACAGGTGGATTTCGTGCTGCCGGAGCGGCTGGACGCGGAATACGTGGGCGAGGACGGGGCGCGGCATCGGCCGGTGATGCTGCATCGCGCGATCCTGGGCAGCTTCGAGCGCTTCCTGGGCATCCTGATCGAGCAGTTCGCCGGGCGCTTCCCGCTGTGGCTGGCGCCGGTGCAGGTGGCGGTGGCGACCATCGTTTCCGACGCGGACGGCTATGCGGCGGAGGTGGCGGCGCTGCTGCGCCGGAAGGGGCTGGAGGTGAAGCTGGACACCACCAACCAGAAGATCAACGCCAAGATCCGCGAGCACAGCGTGCAGCACGTGCCGGTGATCGCGGTGGTGGG
Organism: Acetobacteraceae bacterium; assembly: GCA_044358135.1. Taxonomy (GTDB): domain Bacteria; phylum Pseudomonadota; class Alphaproteobacteria; order Acetobacterales; family Acetobacteraceae; genus CAMDGX01. The sequence continues at coordinate 15,621 of JBIKOJ010000068.1, forward strand.
CCGCAAGGAGGCGGAGCAACGCACCGTGGCCCTGCGCCGCCTGGGCGGGGAGGCGCAGGAGGTGCTGCCGCTGGACGAGGCGGTGGCCCGGCTGGCGGCGGAGGCGATGGCGCCGGACCTGGTGCGCGGTGCCGCATAACAGGCCCTGGCCTTGAAAACAGGCGCAGGCGGCAACAACATGCTATATCGCTGCCGTCGGCCCCTCGATCGCCGCAACGATAAGACGTCAACTGCCACAGGAGAGAACCATAGCCAGAGGCCCCATGCCCGCCGCGCCCAGCCGCGACGGCCCCCGCGTGAACGAGGAGATTCGCGTTCCCCAGGTGCGACTGATCGACCAGGACGGCGAGATGCTCGGCGTGATGAGTGCGCGCGACGCGATCCAGCGTGCCTATTCCGTCGGGCTTGATTTGCTTGAGATCAGCCCGAATGCCGATCCGCCAGTGTGCAAGATCCTCGACTTCGGCAAGTTCAAGTACGAACAGCAGAAGAAGAAGAACGAGGCGAAGAAGCGGCAGAAGGTGATCGAGATCAAGGAGATCAAGGTCCGCCCGAACATCGATGAGAACGACTACCAGGTGAAGCTGCGCGCGATGAAGACGTTCATCGAGGAAGGCGACAAGGTGAAGGTGACCCTGCGCTTCCGTGGCCGCGAAATGGCGCACCAGGATATCGGCGTGAAGGTGCTGGAACGCATCCGCGGCGACCTCGACGGCACCACCAAGGTGGAGCAGATGCCGAAGATGGAAAACCGCCAGATGGTGATGGTGCTGACGCCCCGCTGAGGCGTCGCCCAGCCAGCCTGTTCCGAGAGCCCCGCGGCGAACGCGGGGCTCTTTGCGTTTGGGGGGCGGTCAGTCCGCTACGATATGGTCGTAGAGGTAAGGAAGATCGTCGCAGCCCTCCGGCGCGAAGGCGACGCTATGGCGCTCGCCCCGCCTTCAGCCGATCCGCATGGCGCCGGCGAAGTGCGGCTGCCACGTCCTCGACGGGAATGGAGCTGTCGGGGGCACGCTGCCATTCGTCGTAGGCCTCGGCCACCTCCTCGCGCAGCCAGCGCTCCACGGCGGCATCACGCTCCTGCAGGGCGCGCAGCCCAGCCCGCACCACCTCGCTGGCCGATGCGAACGCGCCGGACGCCACCAGCGCATCGATGTAGCCGGCCTGCTCCGCGGGCAGGCTGACCGTCCGTTTCTCGACCGCCGGCATGGAATGGTCCCGAATCATCCGGCCGGTATGATAGCTTCACACCGGCCAGCGCACCACTCACATCCCGCGGATGCGCGAGCTGTTGGAGCCCGGGATCTCGAACAGATGCGGGCCGAGGTCCGCCAGCGTGTTCACGCCGATATTGGCCATCGCCGTCAGCGTTTCATTGCGCATGATGGTGAGTGCCTTGCTGGCGCCGGCCTCGCCGGCCACGGCCACGCCCCAGAGGGTGTTGCGGCCGCACAGCACGGCCTTGGCGCCCAGGGACAGGGCCTTCACGATATCGGTGCCGCGGCGGATGCCGCTGTCGAACAGCACGGTGGTCTTGTGGCCGACCTCGGCGACGATGCTGGGCAGCACGTCGATCGTGGCGACGGCGATATCGAGGTTGCGGCCGCCGTGGTTGGAAACCACGATACCGTCCGCGCCGCGTTCCACGGCGATGCGGGCATCCTCGGGGTGCATGATGCCCTTGACGATCAGCGGGCCGGGCCAGCGGTCGCGCAGGCGGTTCACGTCGTCCCACGAGAGGTCTTCGGTGTGCTTCACGCGGTCGCCCAGCGGGCTTTGCGTGATCGGGGTGCGGAATTCCTCCGGGTAGTTCTCGAAGCGCGGGAAGCCGCCGTTCTTCATCATGTAGCGGCCGATCGTGCCGAACAGCCAGTGCGGCGCCAGCGTCATGTCGATCATGGAGCGCAGCGTGGGCTTGTAGGGGAAGGAGAAGCCGTTGGCCTTGTTGTAGGTGCGGTTGGGGGAGACCGGCGTGTCCATGGTGAGGAACAGCGCCTCGAACCCGTTGTTCTTGGCGCGGTCCACCAGCTGCATCGACAGCTCGCGGTCCTTCCAGAGGTAGAGCTGCATGAAGTTGCGGCCGTTGGGCACTTCGCGGGCGATCTTCTCCACCGAGGTCTGGGCGCCGGTGGCGAGCGTGTAGGGAATGCCCGCCTTGGCCGCGGCCTTGGCCAGGGAAAGCTCGCCCTCATAGGCCACCAGGCCGGCGGTGCCGGTGGGGGCGATGATGTAGGGCATGGAGATGGGCTTGCCGAACAGCTCGGTGGCGATGTTCCGCTTGCTGACGTATTCGGGGAATCGCGGCACCACCTTCAGGCGGTCGAGGGCGGCGCGGTTCTCGTCCAGCAGCTTGTCGTCCTCGCTGCCCCGGTCGACGTATTCGAAGATGCCGCGCGGCAGCAGCCGGCGGGCGGCATCGCGAAGCTGGTAGATGTCGTCGCAGTTATCGAGAATGCTCACGGCGTTTCCTGCTATCGCGTTTGGTTGCCGCAATGCTGCACCCGATTGCCGCGCCACGGCAACAGGGGCGCGCGGCGTGTGCGCCCTTGCGGCGGCCGGCGGGTTTCGTTGAGACTATCGGGCAGGGAACGGCCCCAACGAACCACGGCGGAGACAGACCATGCGATTCGGCCTCATCTATGAGTTGCAGCTGCCCCGCCCCTGGGATGCCGATTCCGAGCACCGGCTGGTGCAGCAGGCGCTGGCGGAGGTGGAGGTGGCCGACCGGCTGGGCCTGGATTACGTCTGGGCCAACGAGCATCACTTCCTGGAGGAGTATTCGCACAACTCCGCCCCGGAGGTGTTCCTGGCCGCTGCCGCCGCGCGCACGAAGCAGATCCATATCGGCCATGCCGTGGTGCTCTCCCCGCCCGGCTACAACGCGCCGGCGCGGGTGGCCGAACGCCTTGCCATGCTCGATCTCGTCTCCTCCGGCCGCGCCGAATGGGGCACGGGCTCATCCGCCTCGCGCGCGGAGCTGGAGGGGTTCGGGGTGGATCCCGCGCAGAAGAAGCTGATGTGGGCGGAGGCGACCGAGCAGACCGCCAACATGATGGCGATGGCGCCGTATCCCGGCTTCAAGGGCGACTACTTCTCCATGCCCGCGCGCAACGTGATCCCGAAGCCGCTGCAGAAGCCGCATCCGCCGATCTGGCTCGCCTGCTCCAACCGCGAGACGATCCATGTGGCGGCGCGCAACGGGGTGGGCGCGCTGGCCTTTGCCTTCGTGGACCCCGCCGATGCGGCGAAGTGGGCGGGCGAGTACTACGACATCATCAAGTCGGATGAATGCGTGCCGATCGGCCATTCCGTGAACGCCAACATCGCCATGGCCACGGGCTTTTCCGTGCATCACGACGAGGCCGAGGCCATCAAGCGCGGCGGCGAGGGCTTCCAGTTCTTCGGCTTCGCGCTGGGCCATCACTATGTGTATGGCGACCACATTCCCGGGGTGACCAATGTGTGGGAGCGGTTCGAGCGCGGGCGGGACAAGATGCCGGCCGCGGTGGGCAACGGCATTGGCACGCCGGCCCAGCTGATCGAGCGGCTGAAGCAGTACCAGGATTCCGGCGTGGACCAGGTGATCTTCGTGCAGCAGGCCGGGCGCAACACGCATGAGGATATCGTCGCCTCGCTGGAGCTGTTCGCCGCCGAGGTGATGCCGGCGCTGAAGGCCGACCAGGCCGAGCGCGATGCCCGCAAGCAGGCCGAGCTGGCGCCCTATATCGAGGCGGCGCTGAAGCGGAAGCAGTGGATGCAGCCGCTGGCGGCCGACGCGATTCCCTCCATCCCCGCCTATGGCCGCTCGGTGGTGGCCAGCGACGGCACCCCCAAGGCGCTGGCCGCCCGGCGCGGCGGCGGGATCAACATCCCGAGCGAGGACCCCTCCGAACGGTCGAACGCGGCGGAGTAGGCAGCGGGGCGCTGCCCCGCACCCCGCCAGGGGCCGAGCCCCTGGACCTCAATCGTCTCAGAGTTCATGAGGTCTGGGGCCGCCGGCCCCAGCGGGTCGAGGGCAGAGCCCTCGCCTTCCTTCCTTCGGATGGGGGTCGCCGAAAGCTAGGTTGACAGGCCGGCGCCGTCCTGCGCATAGCACCTTCATCCACACCGCCGCTCCGCGAGGGTTCGCGCAGCGGCGCGTATTTCGTTGAGAGGAGCTTCTGCCTTGTTCGAGGCGCTGACCGGCAAGCTGACGGGGGTTTTCGACAAGCTGCGCACGCGCGGGCGGCTGTCGGAAACCGACGTGCTGGAAGCGCTGCGCGAGGTGCGCCTGGCGCTGCTGGATGCCGACGTGGCGCTGCCGGTGGTGCGGGACTTCATCACCAAGGTGCGCGAGCGCGCCGTCGGCCAGGAGGTGATCGACAGCGTCTCCCCGGGCCAGCAGGTCGTGAAGATCGTCAACGACGTGCTGATCGAGGCCCTGGGCGGCGCCGGGGTGGTGCCGCTGAACCTGAATGCCGCCGCGCCGGTGCCGGTGCTGATGGTGGGCCTGCAGGGTTCCGGCAAGACCACCACCTCCGGCAAGCTGGCGCTGCGGCTGCTGAAGCGCGAGCGCAAGAAGGTGCTGCTGGCCAGCCTGGATACCCAGCGCCCGGCCGCGCAGCTGCAGCTGGAAACGCTGGCCAAGCAGGCCGGCGTTGGCAGCCTGCCGATCATCCCCGGCCAGACGCCGCTGCAGATCGCCGCCCGCGCCATGGAGACGGGGCGCCGCGAAGTCTACGACGTGGTGATCCTGGACACCGCCGGCCGCCTGTCGATCGACGAGGCGCTGATGGCCGAGGTGAAGGCCATCCGCGACGCCACCAACCCGGCGGATACGCTGCTGGTGGTGGATGCGATGACGGGCCAGGACGCGGTGAACACCGCCAAGGCCTTCAACGACGCGCTTGGCGTGACCGGCATCGTGCTGACGCGCATGGATGGCGATGCCCGCGGCGGTGCGGCGCTTTCCATGCGCAGCATCACCGGCGCGCCGATCAAGTTCTCCGGCTCCGGCGAGAAGCTGGATGCGCTGGAGGAATTCCATCCCGAACGCGTGGCCGGCCGCATCCTGGGCCAGGGCGACGTGGTGGGCCTGGTGGAGCGCGCCGCCGAGATCGTCGACGAGGAAGAGGCCGAGAAACTTGCCCGCAAGATGGCGAAGGGCACGTTCGACCTGGATGATTTCGCCGCCCAGCTGAAGCAGCTGAACAAGATGGGCAGCATCCAGTCGATCATCGGCATGCTGCCCGGCGCCGGCAAGATCCAGGCGGCGCTGGAGGCCAGCGGCAAGAGCAACCTCGACCAGAAGATGCTGAAGCGCCAGCAGGCGATCATCTCCTCGATGACATCCGGGGAGCGCAAGAACCCCGACATGATCAAGGCCAGCCGCAAGAAGCGCATTGCGACCGGTTCCGGCGTCACGGTGCAGGACGTCAACAAGCTGCTGAAGCAGTTCGACGACATGACCACCATGATGAAGCGCATGAACAAGCTTGGGCAGAAAGGCCTGATGCGGCAGGGGCTCGGTGCCCTGCTGCCGCAAGGCAAGCGCCCGTTCTGAGAATTCAACCGACCAACGAACACCTGACTGGAGACGATTGATGGCCCTTAAGATTCGCCTCGCCCGCGCCGGCGCCAAGAAGCGGCCGTACTACCACATCGTGGTGGCCGACAGCCGTTCGCCGCGCGATGGCCGCTTCATCGAGAAGCTGGGCAGCTACAACCCGATGCTGCCGGCCGAGCATGAGGACCGCGTGCGCCTGATGGGCGAGCGCATCCTGCATTGGGTCCGCCAGGGCGCCCTGCCGACCGAACGCGTGGCGAAGTTCCTCGGCCATGCCGGGATCGCCGAAATGCCGGTGTACCGCGAGCAGCCCGTGCAGTCCGCGCCGAAGAAGAAGGCGCAGGAGCGCGCGAAGGCCGCCGCCGCCGCGGCCGGCTGAGCCAGCGCTGAGCGGAGCCAAGCTTGGCTGAGCAACGCATCCTGATGGGCGTGATCGGGCGGCCGCATGGGGTGCGGGGGCTGGTGCATGTGCACAGCTACACCGCCGACCCCGCGGACCTGCCCGAGTACGGCCCGTTCTTCGATGATCGCGGCCGCACCTTCACGCTCGCCTGGGCGAGCGACGGGGTGGCCCGCGTGACGGAGATCGTGGACGGGAAGCCGGTGACGCTGGCCGACCGCACTGCCGCGCAGACGCTGGTCAACATCCGCCTCTATGTGGACCGCAACCGCCTGCCGCCGCCCGAGGACGAGGACGAGTTCTACCTCACCGACCTCATCGGCCTGCGTGCCGTCGGGCCCGATGGCCGCGAGTTGGGCAAGGTTGACACGGTGCACGACTACGGCGCCGGCGCCAGCCTGGAGATCGGCCGGCTGATCGTGCCCTTCACCAAGGCCTGCGTGCCCATGGTGGACCTCGCCGGCGGCACCGTGACGGTGGTGCCGCCCGCGGAGATCGAGGTGCCGGATGACGGCGCACGGGATGAGGAGGCCGCCGAATGACATGGCGTGCCAGCGTTCTCACCCTGTTCCCCGGCATGTTCCCGGGCCCGCTCGGCCAATCCCTGGCCGGCCGCGGCCTGGAACGCGGCGCCTGGGCGCTGGAAGCGCGCGACATCCGCGAGGTGGCCACCGACCGCCATCGCAAGGTGGACGACACGCCCTTCGGCGGCGGCGCCGGCATGGTGATGCGGCCGGATATCGTCGATGCGGCGCTCGCGCTGGTCGCCGACGGACGGCCGATGATCTACCTCACCCCGCGCGGCCGCCCGCTCGCCCAGTCCCGCGTGCGGGACCTGGCCACCGGGCCCGGCGTGGTGCTGCTGTGCGGCCGGTTCGAAGGGGTGGACGAACGCGTCATCCAGGCCCGCGGCCTGGAGGAAGTGAGCATCGGCGACTACGTGCTCTCCGGCGGCGAGCCGGCGGCGCTGGTGCTGCTGGATGCCTGCGTGCGGCTGCTGCCGGGCGTGATGGGGGCGGCCGAAAGCGCTTCCGAGGAAAGCTTCTCGCCCGGAGCCTTCGCCGGGCTGCTGGAATACCCGCACTACACCCGCCCCGCCGAATGGCAGGGCCGCGCCGTGCCCGAGGTTCTGCTCTCGGGCCACCATGCGGCGGTCGCCCAATGGCGCCGGGCGGAAGCGGAGCGGATCACACGCGAACGACGGCCCGACCTGTGGGCCACCTATCAATCCGCGCGGCCGGGCGTTGCTTCACGCCCCGCTGCGCCCTAGAGACGTCGCGCGGCTGCGCGCGCCACAGAGACCGACGAAAGGATCATCCCATGAACATCATCCAGCAGTACGAGGCCGAGGAAATCGCCCGCCTCACCGCCATCCGCGCAGTGCCCGAGTTCATCCCCGGCGATACGCTGCGCGTGGCCGTGAAGGTGGTGGAAGGCGAGCGCACCCGCGTGCAGAACTTCGAAGGCGTCTGCATCGCCCGCTCCAACAAGGGGCTCAGCAGCAACTTCACCGTGCGCAAGATCAGCTACGGCGAAGGCGTGGAGCGCGTGTTCCCGCTCTATGCGCCGACCATCGCGGAAATCGCCGTGGTCCGCCGTGGCGCTGTGCGCCGCGCGAAGCTGTATTACCTGCGTGGCCGCAGCGGCAAGTCTGCCCGCATCGCCGAGCGCCCGCGCGACGTGGTGGTGCCCGTCTCCGGCGAGCCGGCTGCCGCCGAGTAACGCCACGCCGCGGCGGAAGGGGGAAACACAATGGCCGAGACCAAGCCGCGCACGCTGTTCGACAAGGTGTGGGATGCCCACGTTGTCGAGCAGCTTCCGGACGGCACCTGCGTGCTCTACATCGACCGGCACCTGGTGCACGAGGTGACCAGCCCGCAGGCCTTCGAAGGCCTGCGCCTGGCCGGCCGCCGCGTGCGCCGGCCGGATGCCACCATCGCGGTGGCCGACCACAACATCCCCACCATGGGCCGTGCCAACGGCATCCAGGAGGAGGACAGCCGCATCCAGGTGGAAACCCTGGAGCGCAACGTGGCCGAGTTCGGCGTTCCCTACTTCCCCATCCTCTCCGCGCAGCAGGGCATCGTCCACATCATCGGGCCGGAGCAGGGCATCTCGCTCCCGGGCATGACGATCGTGTGCGGCGACAGCCACACC
>JBIKOJ010000069.1:0-23657 GCA_044358135.1 Acetobacteraceae bacterium
GGCCCAGGCGGTTTTCGTGCGGGATGCGCACGTTGTCGAACATCACCTGAGCGGTGGGCTGGCTGTTCCAGCCCATCTTGTTTTCCGGCGCGCCGAAGGACAGGCCGGGCATGCCCTTTTCCGCGACGAGGCAGGAGATGCCGCGCGGGCTGTCCGCACCCGTGCGGACCATGGTGACGTAGAGGTCGGCGATGCCGCCGCCGGAGATGAAGGCCTTGGTGCCGTTCACGGTGTAGTGGCCGTCGCCGGTATCCTGCGCGCGGGTTTTCAGCGCGGCGGCATCGGAGCCGCTGCCGGGTTCGGTGAGGCAGTAGGAAACGAAAAGCTCGCCGGAGAGCACGCGGGGCAGCCAGCGGTCGCGCTGTTCCTGGTTGCCGCAGCGGGAGAGCATCCAGGCGACCATGTTGTGGATGGTGAGGAAGGCGGTGGTGCTGGGGCAGGCATGGGCCAGTTCCTCGAACACCAGGGCGGCATCGAGGCGGGAGAGGCCGGTGCCGCCGTGTTCCTCGGCCACGTAGAGGCCGGCGAAACCCAGTGCGGCGGCCTCGCGGAGTTCCTCGGCGGGGAAGTGGCGCTCGGCGTCCCATTTGCCGGCGTTCGGGGCCAGGCGACTGGCTGCGAAGGCGCGGGCGGTTTCCTGGAAGGCGCGCTGGTCTTCGGTCAGGTCGAAATCCATGGCGTGCCCCTCAGTTATAGGTGAGCAGCGTGTCGACGACGCCGGTGATGAGGCGCGGGGCGTCTGACGCGATGGCGACGTGGGCGTTGGGCGGCCGGCCTTCGCGGGTGAGCATGCCTTCCTCGGTGAGGGTGCGCAGGTCGCACACCGTCATGCCGCGGGTGTGGGTGCCCTGGGTTTCCACGGCAACGTGGGCGTGGCGGTAGGTGAGCAGGGATTCGTCCACATAAGGGACAATGGCGCAGACGTCGTGCATCGGCGCGACCTGGAGGCCGATCGCGGCGCGGCCCCGGCCCAGGTAGAAATCGAGCAGGCCGGCAATGGTGGTGCCGACGCGGCCGCCGGTGCGCAGGCGGGCGATGTCGGCCTCGCTGGTGCCGGTGGCGATGGTGACGTTGTAGCCGACCATGCGGATGGCCGCACCGCTTTCGAACACCACGGCGGCGGCTTCGGGATCGCACCAGATGTTGAATTCGGCGACGGCGCGGATGTTGCCGAGCGTGGTGGAGCCGCCCATGACGGTGATCTCGCGCAACCACTGGGCCAGGCGCGGTTCCTTCTTCAGTGCCATGGCCACGTTGGTGCAGGGGCCGATGGCGGCCAGCACCAGCTCACCCTGGTTCGCGCGGGCGGTCTCTATGATGAAGTCGACGGCGTGCTGGGCGATGGGGTGGGCGCGCGGGGCCGGGAGGTCGGCGCCGTCCAGCCCGGTCTTGCCGTGGGCCTCGGCGATGGGGTGCATGGGGGCGACGAGGGGGGTGGCGCAGCCCATGGCGACGGGCACGTCGATGCCGCCGAGGGCGAGGATGGAGAGCGCGTTGTGGGTCACGCGCTCCAGCGTGTTGTTGCCGTGCACGGTGGTGAGGCCGAGCAGGTCGAGATGGCGCGCGGCGTAAAGGATCGCGACGGCGTCGTCGTGGCCGGGGTCGCAATCGATCAGGATTCGGGTGCGCGCCATGTTTCCTCCGTTATGGCATCGGTCTAGCGTAAAGGCCCGTTGGGCAGAAGGGCAGCACCATGCGCGCACGCATCCGCGATACCGAGATCTACTTCGACGTGGAGGGCATGGGGCTGGTGCCCGATGGGCGGCGGATGCGCGAGCAGCCGGTGGCGTTCGTGATCCATGGCGGGCCGGGCGGGGACCATAGCGGGTTCAAGCCGGGGATGGCGCCGCTCGCCGAGCGGATGCAGCTGGTCTATTTCGACCATCGCGGCCAGGGGCGCTCGGCGCGCGGCGATGTTTCCAAATACACGCTCGACGAGAACGTGGAGGACATGGAGGCGCTGCGGGTCCATCTGGGGCTCGGCCCGATCGTTTCCATCGGCACCAGCTATGGCGGCATGGTGGCGATGGCGCATGCCGCGCGCTACCCGGACAGCGTGAGCCACCTGGTGCTGATCGTGACCGCGGCGCATTACGGGTTCAACGCCAGGGCACGGCAGATTGTGGCGGAGCGGGGAACGCCGGCGCAGATCGAGGTGTGCCGCCAGCTCTGGGCCGGGGAGCTGACCGACGAGGCGAAGCTGCGCAACTACTACGACCATATGGGGCCGATGTACTCCACCACCTTCGACCCCGCAGCGGCGGCGAAGGGGCGGGACCGGGGGATCCTGTCGCCCGATGCGATCAACATGGCGTTCCGGCCGGGCGGCTTCCTGCAGAGCTACGACCTGCGGCCGGAGCTTTCGGCCATCACGGCGCCGACACTGATCTGCGCGGGGCGGCATGACTGGATCTGCCCGCCGGAATTCTCCGAGGAGATCCACCGGCTGATCCCCGGGAGCGACCTGCGGATCTTCGAGCACTCGAGCCATTCGATTCGGGCGGACGAGCCGCAGGCGCTGCTGGATGCGATTGCGGGGTTCGTTGTGTATCGGTCGCGGAGCGCCTGAAGGCAGTCTTCATGATATTCACGCGTTCGTGAGACGATGAACTCGGAGGGCTCCGGCGGCCTCATCGGCGTTTGCGCTGCCAAGCGCCTGAATTTAGGTCGCTTTTGGATTGCATGTGTCGGAGTTACATTTCGTTAAAAACTGTCTCAGATGATTAATCGCGTGAGATCGTTGACGGGTTTGGTGCCAGATGTGATACACCCTCCGGTATGTTAAGGAACGGTTCATGGAAATGACCGTGGACGTTCCTTCTCGCAATCATCCGTGATCCGGCGCCGCCGGACGACCAGAAGGGGTTTTGGCCATGGCCACTTATAGCTTCGAAGACGATTTTCTTGTCGGCAACGACCCGCTGATGGGGATTGTCGGGAGCCAGCAGATCGGGGCGAACGCCACGACCGTGACGATCGGGCTGGGCAATGCGACGGACCCCGTCACGATCAACCCGTTCGGCAGCGTGACCATGTCCGATACCGCCGGCTCCGACCTGGTTCGGCTTCGCGTGTTGTTCTCGGATGCCGCGACCACGATCGGAAGCGCCAATGCGTCGTTGACGTTTGACGGCGGCGGCACGAGCGGCACGCTGGCGTTCGGCCAGAGCGCCACTTTCGTCGGCACCGACGAGAACGCGCAGGCCTGGCTGCGCAGCATCCTGGTCGTTTCGAACAGCACGAACGATGTGTTCTCGATCGCGCTTCGCTATTCCAACGAAGCGAACACCTCCAACTTCAGCAGCCGCACCCTGAGCTACCGCCTGTTCGTGGCCTGCTACCAGCAGGGGACGCTGATCCGCACCCCGGCCGGCGACCGGGCCGTGGAGATGCTGCGCGCTGGCGACCTGGTGACGACGCTGGACGGCACCGCCAAGGCCGTGAAGTGGATCGGGCACCGCAGCTACGAGGCGGAGTTCGGCGCGAGCGAAGCTTTCGTGCGCCCGGTTGTGTTCAAGGCCGGCTCGCTCGGCGGCGGTCTGCCGGCGCGCGACCTGCGCGTCTCCCCGCAGCACGGCATGCTGATCGACGGCGCGATGGTGCCGGCGGCGGCGCTGGTGAACGGGGTTTCGATCCTGCGGGAAGAGAACCCGGGCGACATCTCCTACTTCCACATCGAGCTCGAAGGCCATGAGGCGGTGTTCGCCGAGGGCGCGGCGAGCGAGACCTTCGTGGACCATGACAGCCGTGCGATGTTCGACAACGCCGACGAGTACAACCTGATCTACGGCGCCTCTGCGCCGCGCCCGGCCGAGCAGCCGCGCCTGGAGGAGGGCTTCCAGCTCGCCGCCATCCGCCGCCGCCTGGCCGAGATCGCCGGCATCACCGCCAACCCGACCTCTGCGGGCCCGGTGACCGGCCATCTGGAGAGCCTGGAGAACGGCATCCTGACCGGTTGGCTGGTGGACTCCGCCGCTGCCGAGGCCGTGGAGGCCGAGGTGCTGGTGGATGGCGAAGTGGTGGGCCGCGTGGTGGCCAACCGCTACCGCTCCGACCTGGACCAGGCCGGCATCGGCGGTGGGCGTGGCGGCTTCTCGATCGCCCTGCCCGCTTCGGCCGAGCGCCTGGAGCAGGTGACCGTGCGCCGCGTGTTCGACGGCAAGGTGCTGGTGGGTGGCGTGCTGGAGACGGCGCGCGCCTGATCCTGCCACGGTCTGCGGACCTGACGAAAAGGGGGCGGAACGTGCGGGTTCCGCCCCTTGCTTTTTGCCGGACTTTCCGGCGCCCGCGGGGGCGCCGGGGGGGCGCGGGGATCAGTGGGCCATCAGCACCGGGATCCCGGCGCTGCCCAGGGTGCGGCGGGTGAAGCCGCCGAAGACGACCTCGCGCAGGCGGGAGTGGCTGTAGCCGCCCATCACCATCAGGTCGGCGCCCAGCGCCTCCGCCTCCCGGTGCAGCACGTCGGCCGCGCTGGCGCTGCCGCGCAGCAGGGTGCGGACCTCGACCGCCTTGTTGTGCCAGCGCAGGGCGCGCAGCAGGCGGCTGCCGGATTCGTCCTTGGCGTCGGCGTCGTCCAGCACGGTGACGATGGTGACCTGGTCGGCCTGGCCGATGAAGGGCAGCGCGCAGGAGACGGCGCGGGCGGCCTCCGGCGTGTCCTTCCAGGCAATCACGATACGCTTGCCGAGGCTGGCCGGCGCGGTGGCCGGGGCGATCAGCAGCGGCTTGCCGGTGTCCATCAGGGCGGCTTCTAGGGTTTCGGCGGCGCCGTCATCCGGCCCGCCGCGGCCCATCAGCACGAGATCGGCGAAGCGGCCGTATTGGGCGACCCAGGCGCTCTGGCTGCCGGTCTCCTGGCTGATCTGGGCGCTGGGGCCGGTGCCATCGGGTTCGTCGCGCAGCGCGATGCCGGCGGCGGCGAGGCTGTCGGCCACCGCCTGGCGGGTGGCGGTGGCGGTGGCCTCCGCCTCGGCTTCCATGCGGTCGATCACCGCCTGCACGGCATCGCCACCGCCCACTCCGCCGGCGGTCATGCCCATCAGCACCTCCGTGGTGTCCACCCGCACGTGCAGGAATTCGAGATGGGCGCCGAAGGCCTGGGCGGCGAGGCGGGCGGTGGCGAAGACCGCCGCATCGCCCGGGCCGCCGGTGGTGGGGACCAGAAGGTTCTTGAACATGGCGTCGCTCCCAATGCGTGCGGGGTTCGTGTGCAGCGGCAGTGTAGCCGGGCGGCGCGGGAGACGCGTGACCTGGATCAATGCAACGCCGGCGGGGAAGGCGTGTTGTGAACGCGGAAATGCTTCGATACCCCGAAGGAGGCGAGCATGAACGCAGGCGACGTGATGACGACGGCGGTGGTGACCGTGGGGCCGCAGACGCCGGTGGCGGAGATCGTGACGCTGCTGCTGCGCCACGGGATCAGCGCGGTGCCGGTGGTGGACGAGTCGGGCGCGGTGCTGGGGCTGGTGAGCGAGGGCGACCTGTTGCGGCGGGCGGAGCTGGGCACGCAGAAGCAGCGTTCGGCCTGGCGGGCCTTCTTCACCGGTACGGCGAAGCTGGCCGAGGAGTATGTGCGCAGCCACGCCAAGGTGGCCGCCGACGTGATGACGCGCGACGTGGTGTGCGTGGGCCCGGGCACGACGCTGGATGCGATTGCCAACATGATGGAGGAGCACCGCATCAAGCGCGTGCCGGTGGTGCAGGAACGGCGGCTGGTGGGCATCGTCAGCCGGGCGAACCTGCTGCGCGCCTTCGCCGCCCTGCCCGGCGGCCCTTCCGCGACGGCGAGCGACGCGGAGATCCGCGCGGCACTGACGAAGGAATTGTCGCAGCAGGCCTGGAGCCGGCGGGCCGACAACTCCGTGATGGTGACCGGGGGCGTGGTGCATCTGTGGGGCATGGTGACCTCCCCGGAGGAGAGCCGGGCGCTGGAGCTGGCGGCGCAGTCGGTGCCCGGGGTGAGCGAGGTGCAGAACCACACGGTGGTGCTGAGCGAGACGACCTATCCCGTGTATCCCGGCAGCTTCGTGGGCTGACTATTGCAGCACGCGGCGGCGAGCCGGTAGCCTGCCGCCCATGCTGCCAACGCTGAGCACGAACCGGCTGGCGCTGCGCCCTGTTCGCCCGGGCGACACGGATTTCCTGTGGCGGCTGCTGATCCTGCCCGATGTGCGGCGGTTCCTGTGCGACGACAAGGTGCTGCCGCGCGACGTGGTGGCGGGGATCGTGGCCGAGAGCCTGGCGCTGGCGCCCGGTGGCATGGGCCTGTGGATCGCCGAGCAGGCCGGGGCGATGGTGGGCCTGGTTTCATTGAAGCCGGTGCCGCAGGTGCTGGTGGACCTGATCCCCGCGCTGGAAGGCGAGGTGGAGCCAACGGTGGCGCTCCATCCCGATGCCTGGGGCCAGGGATTGGCCGGCGAGATGCTGTCGGAGGTACTGGCATACGGGTTCGGGGCCCTCGCCCTGCCCCGCATCGCGGCGCTCTGCGACGTGCCGAACGCAGCCTCGGCGAAGATGCTGGCGCGCGCGGGGTTCCGGCAGACCGGCGAACATCCGGGGCTGCACTATCGGTTGTTCAGCTGGATGCTGGAGCGGCCCTGAGCCCTGGACGGGGCGGCGGGGGTGGCGGACACTCGCGCCAGCCGCCGACAAGGAGACTCCCATGGCCCCGCGCATGGACACCGTGCCAACCGACACCGACCTGCCGCACCGGACCAGCGTGGTGGTGATCGGGGGCGGGATCGCGGGCATCTCCACCGCGCTGTTCCTGGCGCAGAAGGGCATTCCGGTGGTGGTCTGCGAGAAGGGCCAGGTGGGGGCGGAACAGTCCGGCCGGAACTGGGGCTGGACGCGGGTGATGGGGCGCGATGAGCGCGAGATCCCGCTGGGCATGGAAAGCCTGCGCATCTGGCGGCGGATGGACGAGATGGTGCAGGCGCCCACGGGGTTCAGCCAGTGCGGCATTGCCTATCTATGCGAGACCGATGCGGCCCGTGCCTCCCACGAGGCGTGGCTGGAGAAGGCTCGGCCGTATCAGGTGGAAAGCCGCATGATCTCCGCCGAGGAGGTGTCGCGGATATATCCCGGCCTGGCGGTGCCGACCAAGGGGGCGCTCTACACGCCGACCGATGGGCGCGGCGAGCCGCAGAAGGCGGTGCCGGCGATGACCACCGCGGTGCGCAATGCCGGGGGCATCGTGCTGGAGCGTTGCGCGGTGCGTGGGGTGGAGACGAAAGGCGGGCGCATCAGCGGCGTGGTGACGGAGAAGGGCGCGATCGCCTGCGACAGCGTGGTGCTGGCGGGCGGGGCGTGGAGCCGGCTGTTCGCGGGCAATGCGGGCATCGACCTGCCGCAGCTGAAGGTGCTGGGCAGCGTGTTCCGCACCGAGCCGGTGGCCGGCGGGCCGGAGGCGAGCGTGGGTGGGCTGCCCTTCTCCATCCGCAAGCGCGCCGATGGCGGCTACAACATCGCGCGGCGCAACAACTCGCTCTCCGAGATCACGCCGGACAGCTTCCGGCTGTTCTCCCAGTTCCTGCCGAGCTACCGCAAGAGCTGGCGCGAGGTGAAGCTGCGGCTGCGCATGGGCGGGCGGTTCCGCGAGGAGTGGAACACCAGGCGGCGCTGGAAGCTGGACGAGGTGACGCCGTTCGAGCAGGTGCGCATCCTGGACCCGGAGCCGGACAACAGCGGCATCGAACGGGCGGAAGGCGAACTGGCGGCGCTGTTCCCCGCCTTCAAGGGGATGAAGGTGGCGGAGACCTGGGCCGGGCTGATGGACGTGACGCCGGATGCGGTGCCGGTGATCGGGCCGGTGGATGCGTTGCCGGGGTTCTTTGTCGCCACGGGGTTCTCGGGGCACGGGTTCGGGATCGGGCCTGGGGCGGGGCGGTTGATGGCGGATCTTGTCGCGGGGGATGCGCCGGTGGTGGATCCGGCGCCGTTCCGGTTCTCGCGGTTTGCGGATGGGTCTTTTAGGCAATACGTGTAAGAAAGAATCTTCTTTTTCTGAAGAAAAAGAAGCAAAAAGACTTTTATTCATTTGCGGTGGATGGGCCCGTTCATCCGCTCCGCACATTTATGAAAGTTTTTTGGTTCTTTTTTTCAAAAAAGAACATGCTTTCTTATGCTGCGACCGTATCCGCCGGCTCCGCCCCTCGCGCCCCCATCGGGCGTTCCGGCCCCGTGGTGGTATCGCGCGCCGTTTGCATTTCCAGCTCGGCGTTGAGCTGGGCGCCGGCCAGCACCACGGTGCCGCTGAGCCAGATCCAGGTCATGAAGCCGATGGCGGCGCCGAGCGCGCCGTAGGTTTCGTCGTAGTTGCCGAAATTGGCGACGTACCAGCTGAAGCCCAGCGAGGCGACGACCCAGGTGACGGCGGCAATGGAGCTGCCCCAGGTGACCCAGCGCCATTTCGCGTCCTCACGCGAGGGCAGGTAGCGGTAGATCAGCGCCAGCAGCAGGGCGATGACGGCCAGCAGGACCGGCCTGCGCAGCCACTGCAGCAGGGTCTCGGCCAGGGCGCCAAGGCCGACGAAGGCGATGGCGATCGGCACGGCGACAACGGCGGCGAGGGCCAGGATGGCGAACAGGATCACGCCCAGGGTGAACGCCAGGGTGATGGCGGTGCGCTGCAGGAAGCCGCGCTTCTCCTCCTCCTCGTTCACCACGTTCAGTGCGTCGGCCAGGGCCTTCATGCTCTGGTTGGCGGACCAGAGCGAGGTGAGCAGGCCCAGGATAAGGCCGAAGCTGAGGCCGGCGCTGCCGTGCGAGGTGAGGGTGCGCAGCTGTGTGGTGATGATGTCCATGCCGCCGGCGGGGATGAGGCCGGCGATCAGGGAGAGGTGGTCCGCGATGGTGGCGGGGTCCGCGACCAGGCCGTAGAGCGAGACGAGGGCGGCGAGGCCGGGGAAGAGCGAGAGCAGGGTGTAGAAGGTGATGCCGGCGGCCTCGGTCAGCAGGCGGTTGTCGGAGATTTTCCGGGCAGTGCGCTTCAGCACGTCCCACCAGCCCTGGGCGGGGATGTCGGCGGGGCTGTCGGCGGTACGGCCGTGGCCGTCGTCCCCGGCGGGGGCGGGGGTGCGGCCGCCGGGGGGGCGGCCGTGGCGGGGGCTTGTTGCCGTCGCAGGCCGGCGGGGCGAGGTTTCGACCGGCGTGCGGCCGAGGGCGGCCAGCGCAAGGCCAGCAACCGCCAGGGCGGCAACGAGGGCGGGATGGTCGGGTTTGGTCATCATGCGCGCGGCTCCTGGCCGGTTCGGGGGGCGAACGGAGGAAGCGCGAGGGCGGGGGGCGGGTTCCTATGGCGCGGGGCAGCCCGTGCCGGCAGGGTCGATGCGCAGGCGGATGCCGTTGGCGACGAGATCCGGCAGGAGGGGGGGTGTGATCTGGATGTCGTCCTGCTTCAGCCAACTGCCGCGGCCATGGCAGAAGCTTTGCATTGGGCGGACATGGCCTGCCCGCTGCCAGGCGAGCCTTGGATGGCGGGTGAGCAGAACGGCAACATTGGTCCCGGTGCCCACCAGGACCGCCTCCGTCTGGTCCGCGCCGAGGTCGATGCGGCGGATGGTGCAAGGGTCGGCGTCTGCGCGCTCCAGGCAGGGGAAGTACCCGACCCCCGACCGCAGGACCGCAACGAGCCCCGCCATGTCGTCCGGGAGCGGGGCGTCAGCAGGGTGCATGGCGAAGCGCGTCAGAGGATCACGCCGATCCTGCGACCGGCTGCGGGCGGTGCCTGTCTGGATCAGCAATGCAGAATGGGCGGCGGGCGTGGTCACGGGCTCGTCGCGGGCAACGATGCGCGCAGGGCCTCGGTGCCCCAGCGGGCGCCGTCGGTGCGCAGGGCGATGAAGTCGAAGCGCTCTGGCGGGACGGCACCGGAGTCCAGACGGGCCAGCTGGCTGACGACCATCAGGCGGGCGGGGTCGGCCACCGGCGTGTGGAATGCGAGGAGGAGGGCAACAGCCAGATGGGCGGCGGCGTGGTTGGTGGCCTGCAGGCCGCGTAGCGCGGGGCGCAGGGCGGCCAGGGCGTAGCCGGTGCCATAGGTGAGGGCGATCAGCGCGGCGGCGGCGGCGAAGATCCGGTCGGCCGTCCAGCCGTGCTGGGCGACGCGCAAGGAGAGCGAC
The DNA here is from genome assembly GCA_044358135.1 of Acetobacteraceae bacterium. GTDB lineage: Bacteria > Pseudomonadota > Alphaproteobacteria > Acetobacterales > Acetobacteraceae > CAMDGX01. Next base: position 10,122 of record JBIKOJ010000069.1, read on the forward strand.
CACGCGGCAATGGCGGCGAGGGGCAACACCAGTAGGGCACCGAGGCGCAGCACCACACGCAGCGAGCGCGGTGGCGGCACTGTGCCGTCTTGGTAGGCTGCATTCAGCAGCACCACGAGGGCGGCACAGCCGGCAAGCACGATCTGGCTCGCCCGCCCGGTGCCCCAGAGCGGGCCAAGGCCGGAGGTGGCGAGCACGGTGAGGAAGGCAGCGAGCAGCAGCGCCAGGAGGGGCAGCAGCCAGGCGAGCAGCAGCAGGCCAACGCTGCGCACGCCGCGGATCAGGGCAGGCTGCACGTCTGTCACATGCAGGGCGAGGCCGATGGCCATCGCGCTTGCGGGAACCGCGAACCAGGATTGCTCCAGCACGTCCCGCCGGAGGTGGTAGCCGAGCAGGTCGAAGAGCAGGGCGGCGAGGGAAAGCACCGCCCAGAATGCGCCGAGGAAGGCGGCGGCAAGGACCAGCTGAACGGCGAGCTTCCAGGCGGTGTCGAAATGGCGGCTGTAGGCGGGGAACAGGCGGCGCTCGGTCAAGCCATCGACGAGGCGAACATGGGCGACGAATAGCCCGGCGCCGAGAACGAGCCAGAGTCGCGGGCCGGGCCAAGCCGGATTGTCACCGGGCCAGGCAGGCAGCGCGCCGCGGGTGACGGAGAACCAGCCGAGCGCGGCGGCCAGGATGGTGGCAGCCGTGGTCCAGACTATGGCGGCGCGCAGGGCCATGCGGCCGACGGAGAGGTGGGCTACCAGCGGGCCGAAGCAGAAGGCGAGCAGCAGCGGTGCGAAGAGCGCCGGCTCGCTGGCCGGCCAAGCCTTGCGTTCCGCCGCCTCCATCAACGCGTAGAGCTGAACGCCCTGCAGCAGGGCGATGGCGAGACGGCGAAGCAGGAGCGGATGGGGGAGCACCGCCCCCTGCCCCGCCTGGCTCACCTCAGCCCGGCAGCAGGCCCAGGCGCTTCCACAGGCCTTCGCGGTCCGCCAGCAGGCGGGTGACCGTGGCGGCCATCTCGGTGCGGGCGGCGGCCTGGTCCGTTACGGGCTTGCCGTCCTTCACCACGGAGCGGCCGGTATAGCTGAGGCGGCTGATGATGAGGTCCACCAGCGCCCCGGGCGTGGCGCGGCCGGCCATGATTTCCGGCAGGATCAGCGTTTCGGCAAAATCTGCGGCGACGCCGCTGCCGAGGACCGGGGAGGCGAGAACGACATGCGCGGCACCGGAGGCGTTGGCCGAAGCAATGGCGGCGTTCAGCGCGCGGGCGGAGGCGATGGCGGCGGGGTCGGCGACCGGGCCGATGGTGGGGTGGGCGAGCCCGCCTGTCATCAGGAAGGCAACGGCCTGCAGGGTTTCGGACAGGGGCTGCTGGGAGAGCGCCTTGGTCTGGCGCAGTTCCAGCAGGCTCATCGGCCCCTGGGCGAGGCGTTCCAGGATCGGGCCGTAGATGTCGTTGCGCAGGCCGAGCTGGCCGATCCCGGTGGGGATCTGGATGTTCTGCTCCTTCTCCCGCCCGGTGCCGACGATGTGGATGCCGTCGAGCATCTCGCGCTGCTCGCCGCTGGGCGGCTGCTCGGTGCCGCGGCGGTAGAGGTCACGGCGGAAGGAGCGGTTGGCGCCGAAGTCGCGCATCATCTCCCGCAGGCGCTGGTCGGTGGTGCCCTGCATGAGTTTGAGCGCGTTGGGCGGCACGGCGACGGCGTCGATGTTCTCGATCAGCGTGGCGCTGCCGATGTAGCCGACCTTCGCCTCGCCCAGCACGTCGGCCACCTGGGTGAAGGTGGTGGGGTCCCAGTTGGCGTTGAGGTATTCGTGGGCCAGGTAGCGCGGATCCATGTTCTGGCTGGCATCGAGCCGGGCGGCGACGGCGGGGTTGGCGGGGAAGAAGGCCGCCTCGGCCTTGGCCATCTCGCGCACGAAGTTGATGGCGCCCGTGGTGCGCTCCGGCGAGGTGCCGGTGTTCACCCGTGCCCATTCCAGCATGAACTTCTGCACCGGCAGCAGGGAGGCCCAGCCGGCGAGGTTGTTGTAGCTGACGTAGAGGAACCCGCCGGGGGCGAGGTGGCGGCGGATGCTGGCGGCCATCTGCTGGCGCACCGCGGGGGAGACCCAGCTCCAGATGCCATGGGCCACGATGAAGTCGAATTGCGGGAAGCGGCCTTCCGGCGCCTCGGCCAGGTCGCCGAAGGACAGCTCGTGGAAATGCGCGTTGCCCAGGCCGGCGCGGGTGGCCAGGCGGCGGCCGGATTCCACATGGGCGGGGTTGAAGTCGAAGCCGTGGAACTCGCCGTTCGGGTTGCTGGCGGCGAAGACGTTGAGCGAGAGGCCGTGGCCGCAGCCCAGCTCCGCATAGCGGAAGGGGCGGGTGAGGTCGGGCGGGCGGTGGCCCAGCAGCATGGCGGCCGCCGAGATCCAGCCCGGGGAAATCTCGCGGTAGAAGCCGGACGTGTAGGCGACGTCGAAAATGTAGCCGTCGTTCCAGGCGGCCATGGGCCGGTCCCTCCAATATCTGTGGCACCGGGCGGACCGGGCGCGATGGTATGGCGCGAAACTAGGCCAGCTCCGGCCCAGGCGCCAGACGCACACCGTAATGTGTGCCTGCCGAAAGGGCGGCGGCGATTTCGGCCACCAGGGCGGGCCAGGCGCGCGGGGCCGGGGGGCGGAACAGGCGCAGGGTGGGATACCAGGGGCTGTCGGTGCGGCCGGTCAGCCAGCGCCAGTCCGGCGCGAAGGGGAGCATGACCCAGCATTTGTGGCCCATGGCGCCGGCGAGGTGGACCACGGCGGTATCGACGCTGAGGACGAGATCGAGCGTGGCGACGAGGGCAGCGGTGTCTTCGAAGGTGCCGAGTTCCTCGCCGGGGTCCAGCAGCGCGGCCGGGCCGGGCCAGTGGCAGGCCTGGGCGGCGGCCTCGCCCTTCTGCAGCGAGACGAAGGCAACATCCGGCAGGGCGGCGAGCGGGCCGAGGGTGGCGAGCGCGGTGCTGCGGCTGGCATCGTTGGGGTGGGTGGGGCGGCCGGCCCAGGCAAGGCCGATGCGGCGGTGGCCGGGGGGCAGCACGGCATCGAGCCGGGCGCGCCAGGCGGCGCTGCGGGCGGGGTCGGGAAGCAGGTAGGGGATGGCGGCCGGGATGGTGGCTTCGGTGGTGCCGTGCAGCAGCGGCAGGCTGGACAGCGGGCACCAGGCGGCGAACTCCGGCACCTCGCCCCAATGGCCGATGAGCGTCAGGCCGGGCTGGATGGCGTGGAGCACGGGATGCAGGTCGGCGCTGGCGGCCACCACGGCATCCGGCGCGCGGGCCAGCGCCCAGGGCAGGTAGCGGGCGAACATGATGGCGTCGCCATAGCCCTGGTCGGCGATCAGCAGCAGGCGGCCTTGCAGGGGGGCGCCGTTCCACATCGGGCGATCCGTGGCGGGCAGCAGGGAGGGCGCGCCGGGGATGTGCCAGCGCCATTCGTATTCCGGCCAGCCCTGGGCGAAATCCCCGCTGGCGAGCAGGGCCTGGGCGAGCTTCATGTGGGCTTCGGGCAGCGCGGGGCGCAGATCGAGGGCCGCGCGGGCGGCGGCGATGCAGGCGGGCAGCTCCTGGCGGTCGTAGAGCACCATGGCGAGCTGGAACAGGGCGAGCGCGTCCGCGGGGTTGAGGCTGACGGCGTGGCGGGCGGCGCCCAGCGCCTCCTCCAGCCGGGCCTGGGTGCGGCGGATTTCGGACAGGGTGCGCCAGGGAAGGGCCTGGCCGGAGGCGTGGGCGGCGCGGGCGACGAGGTCGCCGGCTTCGGCGTGGCGGCCGGACTGGAAGGCGGCGAGGCCGGCCAGGTGCAGCGCATCGGGCTGGTCCGGCAGGGCGGCGAGCAGGTGGCGGGCCAGCCGGGCAGCGGCCTCCGGGCGGCCGGCATCGAGGTATTCCTGCGCGATGGCCAGCAGCTCGTCGGCGGGAACGGGAATGGGGGCGGACATTGCCGGGGACCCTAGCGAGGCAGGGCCGTGCCCGCCTAGAGTTCGCCGCGCAGCAGCCCCGGGGACCCGCCGATGAAGATCTTCTTTGCCAACCTGGCCACCGAGACCAACACCTTCTCGCCGATCCCGACCGGGCATGCCGGGTTTCATGAGGTGGGCTATTACCGGAACGACGCCAGCTTGAAGCCGGCGGGGCATGGCAATATCGCGCAGATCGAGTGGCGCCGCCTGTGCGAGCGCGACGGGCACGCGATCGCGGAGAGCATCAGCGCCTTTGCCCAGCCAGCCGGCACCACGCTGAAGAACGTGTACGAGGCGCTGCGGGCCGACCTGCTGGCAGATCTCAAGGCCGCGATGCCCGTCGATGTCGTGCTGATGAAGATGCACGGGGCGATGGTGGCCTATGGCTACGACGACTGCGAGGGCGATACCTGCGCCGAGATCCGCAAGGTGGTGGGGCCGGATGCGGTGATCGGGCTGGAACTGGATTTGCACTGCCACCTGACGGAGACGATGCGCACGGCCTGCGATGCCATCATCACCTACAAGGAATACCCGCACGTGGATGTCGGCGACCGGGCCACGGAGCTCTACGACCTGTGTGTCGCGGCCAAGCAGGGGAAGGTGAAGCCCGCCATGGCCTATTACGATTGCCGGATGGTGAGCATGTGGCGCACGCCGGTGGAGCCGATGAAGAGCTTCGTGGCGAAGATGAAGGCGCTGGAAGGCAAGGACGGCGTGCTCAGCGTCTCGTTCGGGCACGGCTTCCCGTGGGGCGACGTGGCCGAGGTGGGCGCCAAGATGGTGGTGATCACCGACGGCGACATGGCCCGCGCCGAGGCCCTGGCCAAGGAGCTGGGCGAGGAGATCTTCAGGATCCGCAACGAGACCAACCCGACGCACGACACGATCGACGAGGCGATCGACCGGGCGCTGGCCGCGGCGCCGGGCAGCAAGCCGGTGGTGTTCGCCGATGTGGCGGACAATGCCGGCGGCGGGGCGCCGAGCGACAACACGGAAATCCTGGCGCGGATGGTGGCGCGCGGCGTGACCGGGGCGGCGATCGGCTGCTTCTGGGACCCGATCGCGGTTTCGTTCTGCACCGAGGCGGGCGTGGGGGCCACGTTCGACCTGCGCATCGGCGGCAAGTGCGGCGTGGCCAGCGGGCAGCCGGTGGATCTCAGGGTGACGGTGATGGCGCTTTCGGAGGCGCACACCCAGGGCGGGCTCTCCGGCGGGAGGGCGCATCTGGGGGCGAGCGCCTGGGTGCGCGCTGATGGCATCGACATCATCCTGAACAGCAACCGCAGCCAGGTGTTCCACCAGGATGCCTTCACCGGGCTGGGCTGCACGCTGGCCGACAAGCGGCTGGTGGTGGTGAAGAGCACGCAGCATTTCTATGCCGGCTTCGCGCCGCTGGCCTCCGAGGTGCGCTACGTGGCGACGCGGGATGGGGCGATCGGGCCGGATTTCGCCAATATCGCCTTCACCAAGCGCACCCTGCCGTTCTGGCCGCGGGTGGCGGACCCGTTCGCGACCAACAGCTGAGGCACGGTATTCACGCGCGCTGACGCATTACTCCCGCGCCGTGACGCGCTTCTCACCCCTGTCACGCGCCGATCCGTTGCAAGGTTTTATCGGATTCGCGACGGGCGGGAGGGGTGCGATGAACGTGATCGATGCAGCTTGGCAAAGTCCGACCCGGCAGGCGCGGGCGCCTTCCTATGCGCCGGCCGCGCAGCCGCTGGTGCTGGTGGCGGAGGAGCAGGCGGTGCTGACGCCGATGGTGGAGGAGCTGTGCGGCTTCCTGCGGGTGCGGGCGCAGCGGGTCGCGCCGGCGGGGTTGGCCGAGGCGTTGCGGGTGCACGGGCCGGTGGGCCTGCTGTGCCATGCCGAGCGCACCGGGCCGGTGCTGGCCGATGCGCTACGGGCGGTGGTGGCGGCCGATCCCGGGCTGCCGGTGATGGTGGTGACGGAACAGGATGCCAGCCGGCAGGCGCGGCTGGCGGTGGCCGCCGAGATCATCCGGCTGGAGCACTTGGTGTGGCTGGAGCGGCTGCCGGATTTGCGGCGGATGGTGGATTTCCTGTTCCTGGCCGAACGGCGCGCAGGACCCGGCAGACCTTAGCCGTTCAGGCCGGCGCGAAGGGACACTCCGCGCGGCGGCGCTTGCGGGCGGCGATGGCATACTGGCCGGTGGTGCGCTCACCGCGCAGGGCGGGGCCGGCGACGGCGGTTTCGTAATCCGCCCAGTCCTGCGCGGCGAACTCCTCCGGGCGGCCGGTGGTGGCCATGGCGGACAGCGTATTCTCCGCATAGGCGGCGCGCGGCAGGGGCTGGGCCTGGAGGAAGGGCTGGTCGGGCCGCAGGCGCACGGGCACGCCGGTGCGGGTCAGGCGCAGATTGGTGAAGAGCGGGCCGAACCAGCGATCCGCTTCGAGCAGTCCCTCATAGGCTTGGTAGCCCGGTGCGGCCGGCAGATTGGCGGGCGCGCGCAGCAGCAGGCTCCAGCCCGGGGCGGTGCGGGCGAACAGGCCGGTCCAGACCTGCACCAGGCCGGGTTCCGGCAGGGCGGTGAGCATGGGGGGCGCGGTGCCGCGCAGGTGTTCCGGGGCCGCGGCATCGAAGTGCTGCCGCAGGCCGGGGCATTGGGCGGCCTCCAGCGGCAGCCAGGAATCGTGGCAGTCCCAGGTCCAGTGGATCTGCTCGCCGTCCCACAGCAGGGTGAGGGCCATGGGCGGGTAGATCCACCAGCCGAAGGCGCTGGCCTGGGTGACGGCATCGCAATACTGCGCGGCCCGGGCCGGCAGCGTGCCGCCGGCGGCGCGGTCGGCGCGCTGCGGCAGGGGGGCCTGCTCGATCACGCGATAGAAGCGGGCGATCGGCGAGGAGGCGGGCTGGTGCATCGGGGTCTCCTTCCTGGAATCGGCGGCCAGCCGGGGCCAGCCGCCTAGCCGGGTGCCTCAGCGGCGGACCGGACCGCCAACGGCGGCGCCGAGGCGGATCAGGCCGGAATCGGCCACCTCCTGCGGGGCCGCGACGGGCGGCAGGGGGCGGGCAGCGGTGTGGGTCTGGGCCATGGGTCGTCTCTCCTGTTGCAGGTTGCCTGGCCTGCCGCGCGGCGCACGCGGGCGCGCCCGGCCACCGTGCGGTGGCCCGGCGCATGCGGTGCTGCGGGACAGGGGATGCCGATGGACGCGTTTCGCCCGCCGACATCGGCAGGATGCCCTGATCGTGGTCGAAGGTCAAGGTTTTTATTCTCTTAACGTAGATTTTTTTCTTGGGACGAGTCGGAATTTTTGTGCAAATGATTAACGAGATTGCACGGTCCAGCCGCATGCCATAGTGTGACAGTGCCGTGATTTTGCACCCGGCTTTGCAGGGAGCGCAGCGATTCAGACCGTTCGGGCAGACACGAAGTTGGCAAGTCCGTTTCATGCGGCCAAGGCGCGCTGCCCGTTGCGGGTGCGGCTGGGGGCGCAGCTGGCGGCACGGGGCGCCATGGGCGAGGACCTGCTGCCGCGCGGGCGCAAGGCGCGGGCGCTGCTGGCGCTGCTGGCGCTGGCGAGCCCTGCCCCGCTGCCGCGCGACCGGCTGTGCGCCATGCTCTGGAGCCGGCGGGCCGAGGCGCAGGCCCGCGCCTCCCTGCGGCAATCCCTGCACGAGCTGAACGCCGCGCTCGGGCCGGCGGCGGTGCTGCTGGTGGCACAGCGCGAGCATATCGCGCTCCGCGGCGCGGGGCTGGAAGTGGTGCTGGAGCCCGTTGAGGGCACGGAGCGGCTGCTGGAGGAGCTGGACGGGATCGACCCGGCGCTGGACCGCTTCCTGGACGAGCGCCGCTACCAGGACCAGCGCGCGGCCCTGGCGCGGGTGGAGGCGGTGCTGGCCGCCCGACAGCTGCCGCAGGAGCGGCTGCAGGCGGCCGAGGCGGTGCTGGCGCTGGACCCCGGGCATGAGATCGCCTGGCGCGCGGCGATCGTGGCGCGCGCGGAGCTGGGCGCGCGGGCCGAGGCCTTGGCAACCTATGACCGCTGCGTGGCCGCCCTGGCCGGCCGGCTGGGGGCGGCGCCCTCGATCGAGACCCAGGCGCTGGCCGCCGCCCTGCGCCGCGGCGCCTCCGCCGCCCCCGGCCCTGTTGCGGCCACGCGCGCGGGCGTGCGGGTGGGGGTGGCGCCGCTGCGCGCGGTGGCGGGCGGGGAAAGGCTTTCCGGCCTGTCCCTGGGCCTGGCCGAGGAGATCACCACGGCGCTGGCGCGGTTCCGCTGGCTGTTCCTGATCGCCACGCCCAGCATGGCCGCGGTGGCGCGCGGCGCCGGCGAGGCCGCGTGGCGCGACCTGGCGCTGGATTTCCTGCTGGACGGCACGCTGCAGCAAAGCGGCACCCGCATTCGGGTGAGCCTGCGGCTGCTGGACATGCGCGCGGAAGCGGAGCGCGGTAGCATCGGCGAGGGCGGCCAGCCGGCGGGCGAGGTGGTGTGGTCCGCCCGCTATGAGCGCGATGCCGAGGACCTGCTGACCCTGCAGGACGAGATCGCCGCCGAGGCGGTGGCGCAGATCGACCCGCAGCTGATCCAGCACGAAAGCCGCCGCGCGGGACAGCGCAGCGGGGCGGCGGGGGTGGCCGCCAACCCGACCGCCTACGACCTGGTGCTGCGCGCCATCCCGGCGCTGTACCAGCTGGAGGAGCAGGCCTTCCTGGCCGCGGGGCATGGGCTGGAGCGGGCGGTGGCGCTGGATCCCGGCTCGGCGGCCGCCCATGCCTGGCTGGCCTATTGGCACATCTTCCTGGTCGGCCAGGGCTGGAACGCCGCGGCCGAGCCGCCGCTGGCGCGCGATACCGCGATGGCCCGCGCCGGCGCGCTGGCGGAGCGGGCGGTGCGGCTGGACCCGGCCGATGCCCGCGCGCTGACCATCGCCGGGCATGTGCGCGCCTTCCTGCACCGCGACGTGGACGGCGCGATGGAGCTGCACGACCGGGCGCTGGGGCTGAACCCCAACCTGCCGCTGGCCTGGGCGTTCAGCGGGCTGGCCGAGAGCTATCGCGGGCGGCACGAGGAGGCGATCCGGCGCATCGCCCAGGCGCGGCGGCTCTCACCGTTCGATCCCAACGCCTTCTACTACGACACCGCGCTGATGGTGCCGCACCTGATGCTGAAGCGCTTCGGCGCCGTGGTGGAGATGGGCCGGCGCGCGGTGGCGCTGAACCCGACGCTGTCTTCCACCTACAAGCTGCTGCTCTCGGCGCTGGGGCACCTGGGGGCGGCGCCGGAGGCAGCCGAGGTGCGCGAGCGGCTGTACCGGCTGGAGCCCGGATACTCGCTGACCCAGGCGGCGGCGCGCAGCACCTTCCGGCGGCGGGAGGATGATGCGCTGTTCCTGGAAGGGCTGCGGTTGGCGGGGTTGCCGACCTAAGCAAGCGGTTCTTTTTTGAAAAAAAGAACCAAAAAACTTTTGTGACTTTGCGCCCGCGCTGGGATCCCAGCACGGGCGCCATTCGAAAAAAGTCTTTTTGCTTCTTTTTCTTCAGAAAAAGAAGATTCTTACTTGCTTGCCTCATCCAACGCCGCCACCTGCGCCGCGCTGAGCTTGATGCCGGCGGCCTTCACGAGATCGGCAAGCTGTTCCAGGCTCGTCACGCTGGCCAGCGGCGCGGTCACGCCGGGCTTGGCGGCCAGCCAGGCGAGCGCGGCCTGGCCCTGGGTGCAGCCGGCCTCGGCGGAGACCTTGTCCAGCGCCGCAAGCACGGCGGTGCCCTTCGGGGTGAGGTATTTGGCCACGCTGCGCGCGCCGCGCACGCTTTTGCCCAGGTCGGCCTCGCCGCGGTACTTGCCGGTGAGGAAGCCAGAGGCGAGCGAGGAATAGGGCGCCACGGAGACGTTGTTGCGGATGCAGGCGGGGATCAGCTCCGCCTCGATGCCGCGTTCCATCAGGTTGTAGAGCGGCTGCATCACCTCGTAGCGCGCCACGCCCAGGGCCTTACTGGCGGCCAGTGCCGATTCCAGGCGGGCGCCGGTGAAGTTGGAGGCGCCGAGCACGCGCACCTTGCCGGCGGTGACGAGCTTGCCGAAGGCCGCGGCGGTTTCCTCCTGCGGCACCGTCTCGTCGTCCTTGTGGGCGTAGTAGAGGTCGATCACGTCGGTGCCGAGGCGCTTGAGGCTGCCTTCGGCGGAGCGGGCGATCCAGTCGGCGGAGAGGCCGCTGCCCTGGTTCGGGATCGGCAGGCCCACCTTGGTCATCAGCGTGACGCGGGCGCGCATGCCGGGGCGGGCGGCGAGCCATTCGCCGATCACGGTCTCCGATTCGCCGCCGGTGTGGCCGGGCACCCAGGCGGAATAGACGTCGGCGGTGTCGATGGCGGTCAGGCCGGCATCGACCAGGGCATCGAGCAGGCGGAAGGAGGCGGCGCGGTCCACGGTCCAGCCGAAGACGTTGCCGCCGAAGATGATCGGCGGGGCCGTGAGGGTGGATTGGCCCAGATTCTTGGCATGCATGGCGTGCTGCTCCCCGCAGAGGTTCGGTGGGGTAGCGATAGCGCAAAGCGGCAGGCGGGCCTACCCGGCGCGCACGGCGGGGCGGCGGCGGCGCAGCAGGCCGAGGGCCGCCAGGGCGCCGCCGAGCAGGGCCATGGAGGCAGGCTCCCCGATCACCGGCGCGGCGGGGGGCGCGGGTGGTGGGTCGGCCAGCAGCGTGGGCGCTGCGACCTCGATGCGGGTGATGGTTTCCTCCTCCTCCGTGGCCGGCCCGGAGGAGGAGGTGGTGGTGGGTGTGGAGATGGTGCCGGTGCCGCGGGCGGACGTGGTGGCGATGAAGAGCGGCGCGGCGTCGGCGAAGGCGAAAGGGAGGCCGGTTGGTTGCGGAATGGTGGCGCCGCCCAGGCGGGCGGAGTCGTCGTCGCGGCGTGGCGCGCTGTCGGGGTCGGGCGTGGCGAAGGGGGTCCAGCCGCGCCATTCGCGCCACCAGGCGGCCCACTCGGCGTCGTCGTCGGCGGCGGGCGGCAGGGGGTCGTCGTCGGCCAACAGGCTGGGGCGGGCGGCGTAGGGCACGGGATCGGGCGCATCGATGCCGATCTCGGTGAAGCCGTCGGCCGCGCGGGCGGCCGGCGCGAGCGCGAAGGCGGCCAGCAACAGGGCGGGCGGCAGGCGGGGCCAGGGCGGGTTGCGCGGCAGGGGCACCGGCGCAGGCTGCGCCGGAAACGTTGAGATACCGTTTAGCCCGGCAGGCGGTGTTCCAGCGTGGCGAACTCGTCCAGGCACCGGGTGACGATCCCGGGCGTGAGGTAGTGGTCCACGCGTTCGCGCACATGGGCGATCAGGGCGGCGTCGGAGGCTTCGGCGGACCAGTCCTCGCCGCCCTCCCCGGCCTCGCCCGGGCGGCGCGGGGCGGCGGAGAGCACGCGCCACTTGGCGCACCAGGTGACGGCCCAGAGCCACATGGCGCGGCGCAGCGGCAGGTGCCAGGGGCCGGCCTGCGGCACGCCGGGGACGCCGTCCCACGCCGCGTAGAACGCCGCGATCTGCTCCACGGTGAGGATGGCGTGGCTATCGAGGTCCCAGGTGGTGGAGGTGTAGTTGGTGGCATGGGCGAGATCGAGCGAGGCGGCGCCGTAGCGGCCCTTTTCCAGATCGACCAGTACCGCCTCCCCACTGGGCCGGATCAGGAAGTTGCCGGGATGGGCATCGAAGCTGATCAGGCAGGCGGCCGGGCGGGCCGGGGCGGCACACAGCGCGGTGAAGGCGGCCAGCTCGCGCTCCACCAGGGCGCGGGTAGCGGGGGCCAGGCGGGCTTCGGCGAGGTAGGCGCCCTGGGTGGCCACCTCGTCGCGCATCGCCGCCAGCGGGTCGGCGGGGGCGAGCAGCGGGGCGGGGGTGGCGGGCGGTGGCAGGGCGTGCAGGGAGGCGAGGGCGCGGGCGATGGCCGGAAGGTCCTGCGGCAGGGTCGCGGGGCGGCCGGCGATCTCCTCCACCAGCAGGGCGCCCTGAGGCAGGCCGGGCTGGGGGGGGATGATGGAATGCAGGCGGGGCGTGTGGCCCCCGGCCCCCGCCCGGCGGAAACAGGCTTCCTGGTAGGCGAGGTTCTCCGCCGCCGGCAGGTCCATCTGGCTCTGCTTGGGGATGCGGGCGAGCCACGACGTGCCCAGCAGGCGGATGTGGTCGTGCGCCAGGCCCTTGTCGCGCATCGGCTCCAGCGCGGCGCCGGCGAAGGGCGTGGCGGCCAGGGCGCCGCGCAGGCCGGTGCAGACCGTGGTGAGGCGTGTGGTGGTGGTGTCGTCCAGCCGTCCGGTCATCATCGCTCCGCGCGCGGTCTGCCAGGGAAGACCCGGCCGGAGCCCATCCGTGACACGGGCGGGCGAGGCGATGCAACGAAGTGGTACACGATTCCGCCTGCGTATAGTTTGACCGGGGCCGGCGGGCTTCGGCATGATGCGGCGCAACAAGGGAAGGCGACCGGCGGCCGATGAAGGTTCTGGTGATCGAGAACTACCCCGGCGCGCCCGCCGGCCTGTTCGGCGCGTGGCTGGAACGGGCGCGCGGCGCGCGGCTGCAGGTCGTCTCGCCTGAGGCGCTCGATGCGGCGCCGGAAGCCGACCTGATCGTGACACTGGGCTCGCCGGCGGGCGCGTGGGAGGACATTCCCTGGGTGCATGCCCAGCGGCGCTTCCTGCAGGATCGCCTGGAAGCGGGCACGCCGGTGGTGGGCATCTGCTTCGGCGCGCAGCTTCTGGCCACCGCGATCGGCGGGCGGGCGGCGCCGATGGGCGACCGGACCTTCTGCGGCTGGCACGCCAACGAGCACGTGGCCGACGCGCTGTGGCGCGGCCCCTGGGTGCGCTGGCATGCCGACCACCTGGAGGTGCCGGAGGGCACCGCAGTGCTGGCGCGCGACCAGGGCACGGTGCAGGCCTTCCACCATGTGGCGGCTTCGGGTGCCAATGCCGTGGGGGTACAGTTCCATCCCGAGGCCGGGCCGGAGGAGGCCAATCTCTGGGCCACCAAGACCCCCGACATGCTGGCCCGTGCCGGCGCCACCCCGGAGGCGGTTGCCGCCCAGGGCGCGGCGCTTGAGGGCCACGAGGCAGCGCTCGATGCGCTGTTCACCGAAATGCTGCGCCGCGCTGGCGTAACCCACCCTGTTTCAATGGAGGCCTGACGTGATCCTTTCCCGCCGCCGAGTTCTCGCCGCCTCTGCGACCACGCTGGCCATGCCCTACGTCGCCCGCGCCCAGCAGGCGAGCATCACGCTCGCCGCCTATTCCGGCATCTTCCAGGACAACTACGAGCCCGCGGTGGTGGAGACCTTCCGCCGCGCCAACCCGGGCATCAAGGTGACCTATTTCTCCATGGGCAACTCCGCCCAGGCGCTCGGCCAGCTGCGCGCGCAGAAGGCCAACCCGCAGGTGGATTTGGTGATGATGGATGTCTCCGTCGCCAAGGCTGCCAGCGACGAGGGACTGTTCGAGCCCGTCACGGCCGCCCAGGTCCCGGCGATCGCCGACCTCTCCCCGCGCGCCTTCACCCCGGGCGTGACCGCGCCGGCCGTCACCTTCGACAACCTGGTGCTGCTGTATTCGCCGCAGAAGGTGCAGCCGG
>JBIKOJ010000070.1:0-23632 GCA_044358135.1 Acetobacteraceae bacterium
GAGCGCACCATCGACGGGCTCTGGAACGCCATCGGGCGCATCATCAACACCGTCACACCCGAAGAGTGTACCAACTACTTCGCCGCTGCAGGCTATGACGCAGAATGATCGGAAACCGCTCTAGCCTTCGGTCTGGCGGGTGGCGATGGCGCCGGCCTCCCACTGCGCCACGGACATGGTCGGCAGATCGAAGCGATCCCGCGTGCGGGCATAGCCGTGGCCGCCCATGCGGCCGAGCGCGTCCAGCGCGGCGGGATCGACATGCAGCGTGGCGGGATCGACGATCCCCGGCGCGAAATGGGCGTGCAGCACCTCGCCCAGGATGATCTCGCGCGAGTTGCCGATGCCCAGCGTGGTGTGCTGGCGGCATTCGAAGGCGGCCGGCGCCTCGGCGATATAGGGGCACGGCACCGCGGTGCCGGGGCGGGCGGTGAAGCCCGCCTGGGCGAGTTCGTCGATCCCCGGTTCGAACGGCACGGCGCAGGCGTTCATGGCTTCCGCCATCGCGTCCGACACGATGTGGACGGTGAAGGCGAGTGTTTCGCGCACGTTGCGGCCCGTGTCCTTCTGCGGGCCGCTGGGGCGGTATTCCACGCCGAGCGCCAGGATGGCGGGATCGGCGGAGAGGCAGTTGAAGAAGCTGAACGGGGCGGCGTTGACGATGCCGTCTTTCGAGATGGTGGTCACCAGCGCGATCGGGCGCGGCACCACGGCGCCGATCAGCAGCTTGTAGCGCTCGCGTGGGGTCAGGGCGCTGAAGACGAAGCTGGTGGGCAGGCTCATGGGCGGGGCTTTCGGCCAGGGGGGCGAGCAGGGGCGAGGCCCTCGCGGTCGGCGAAGGGGGCGAGCAGGGTGCGGATATCGGTGGCCTCGGCCCGGGCCAGCACGGCGCGGTCGGCGACGGCCTGCAGGTGGGCGTCCATGAGGGCAGCGGCGCGGGCGGCATCGCCGTTCTCAAGTGCTGCGAGGATCTGGCGGTGTTCGGAAATGGCGCATTCCGGCGAATGCGGGCGGCCATACACCGAAAGGATCAGGGCGCAGCGCGAGGAGACCTCGCCGATATAGCGCTCCAGCAGGGCGTTGCCGGACATCTGGGCCAGCAGCAGGTGGAACTCGCCGGCGAGGCGGATGGATTCCGGGCCACCGCGGGCGCGGGCCTCGTCCTCGCGCGCGATGTGGTCGCGCAGGACGGCAAGCTGGGCGGGCGAGAGCCGGCCGGCCAGCAGCTCCATCATCAGGCGCTCCAGCCCGCGCCGCACCTCGAAGGCGTCGCGCGCTTCCTCCAGCGTGGGCAGGGCGACGGTGGCGCCGCGGTTGGGCACGATCTCCACCAGGCCTTCGATGGCCAGCCGGGTGAGGGCCTCGCGCACCAGGGTGCGGGAGACGCCGAAGCGTTCGCCGATGGCATCTTCCGGCAGCTTGGTACCGGCGCGCAGGGCCTGCTCGATGATGGCACGGCGCAGGGCGCGATAGACGGCCTGGGCACGGGCGCCGGCCGGGAGCGGTGCGTCGGCGGGCATGGCGGGCGTGGCTCCGGGGTGAATCTGCTTGTCGACCAGGATTGTATGCAATACGCTCCCTGCACTGCATGCAAGCATGCTGCGTGATGAAGCGCAATGTGCGCCTTAAATAGGCTGATGATCGAAAATTGGGCGCATGGCGCCAAGCAGGGGGTTCACATGCTGCGATCGCTGGGTCGGATGGGTGCCGCAAGCCGGCGCGGATGGCTGATGGGGGCGGCGGTGGCGCTCGGGCTCGCAGCCTTCGGGGCAGCGCCGGCCGAGGCGCAGCAGGGGAAGGTGCTGAAATGGGGCGCGGCGCGCGAGATCGCCTCGCTGGACCCATATTCCTTCGGCGACACCTTCACCCTGGCCACGCTGAACCACGTGTATGAGGGGCTGGTGCGCTACACCGGCGAGCTCGGCATCGAGCCGGCATTGGCGGAGAGCTGGGAGACCGTTTCCCCCACCGTGTGGCGCTTCAAGCTGCGCCGCGGCGTGGCCTTCCATGGCGGGGAGGCGTTCACCGCCGATGACGTGGTGGCCTCCCTGCAGCGGGTGAGCCACGAGACCTCGCCGCTGAAGGGCAACCTGCCGGCCTACAAGTCCGCCCGCAAGATCGACGACCACACGGTGGAGATCGAGGTCACCGGGCCCTATCCGCTGCTGCTGAACGACCTGACCAACATCTTCATCCTGTCCAAGACCTGGATGGAGAAGAACAACGCGCTGCTGCCAACCGACAGCGGCAAGGGCATCAAGGGCTACGCCACCGACAACGCCAACGGCACCGGGCCGTTCATGGTCGAATCGCGCCGGCCGGATGCGCGCACCGTGTTCGTGGTGAACCCCAAGTGGTGGGACAAGCCGCAGCACAATCTGGCGCGCATCGAGTTCACGCCGATCGCCTCCGCGGCCACGCGGGTGGCGGCGATGCTCTCGGGCGAGATCGACTTTACCAACGTGGCCCCGCTGCAGGACCTGCCGCGGCTTTCGGCCGCCCCGGGCGTGAAGGTGATGCAGAGCAGCGAGCTGCGCACCGTGTATTTCGCCATGAACCTGAAGGACACGCTGCCGAACAGCGACGTGAAGGACCGCAACCCGTTCAAGGACGTGCGGGTGCGTGAGGCGCTGTACCGCGCCATCGACATCGATGCGGTGCAGCGGCGCGCCATGCGCGGGCTTTCGCGCAACACCGGCGCCGTGGTGGCCCCGGCCATCCCCGGCTACACGCCCGCACAGGATGTGCGCCTGCCCTTCGATGCCGACGGCGCCAAGAAGCTGCTGGCCGAGGCCGGCTTCCCGAACGGGTTCGGCTTCACGCTGAACTGCGTCAGCGACGGCCTGGTGAACGAGGAAGAGTTCTGCCAGGCGGTGGCGGCGATGTGGACGCGGGCCGGGCTGAAGGTAACGCTGGATCTCGCGCCGCGCAGCCAGCAGACGCCCAAGCGCGTGAAGGGCGAGTTCGACGTGATCTCCTTCGGCTGGGCCAACGAGCCGATGATCGACGCCTACTCGATCCTGATCCAGGTGGTGCGCAGCAAGAGCGGCACCGGCGGCGTGTTCAACTGGGGCGACTGGGGCCGCGCGGACATGGATGCGCTGATCGATGCCGCCGGCGTGGAGCTGGACCGCCCGAAGCGCATCGCGCTGATGAGCCAGGCGCTGGACATCATCAAGCGCGAGCACCTGTTCATCCCGCTGCACCAGCAGCCGATGGCCTGGGCGATCCGCGGCAACGTGGCCGCCATGGTGCAGGCCAACGACAACAAGCCGCGGCTGTGGCTGACGAAGATGAACTGAGGGCGGGCGAGGAAGGAGCGCGGGCGCCATGCTCGCCTTCCTGATCCGGCGGCTGCTGAACGCGGCGGGAGTGATGCTCACCGTCGCGTTCCTCGCCTTCATGATCTTCCGCTTCGTGGGCGATCCCGTGGAGCTGATGCTGAACGAGCAGTCCACCCAGGCGCAGCGCGACGAGCTGCGGGTGCGGCTGGGGCTCGATCGCAGCTTTCCGCTGCAATATTTGAGCTTCGTGGCCAACGCCGCGAAGGGCGAGTTCGGCATCTCCTATCGCAACCAGCAGGATGTGATCGTGCTGATCGCCGAGCGCCTGCCGGCGACGCTTGAGCTGGTGCTGGTGGCCACCGTGCTTTCCTTGGCCATCGGGATTCCGCTGGGGGTGTACACCGCCATCGCGCGCAATTCCTGGGGCGCGCAGCTGTTGCAGTTCGGCTCCGTGCTGGGCGTTTCGCTGCCAAGCTTTGCCGTGGGCATCCTGCTGATCCTGGTGTTTTCCGTCACGCTGGGCTGGCTGCCGGCCTTCGGGCGCGGGGAGGTGGTGCAGATCGGCTGGTGGAGCACCGGGCTGCTGACGCCGGGCGGGCGCATGGCGCTGATCCTGCCGGGGATCACGCTTTCCCTGTTCCAGATCACGCTGGTGATGCGCCTGGTGCGCGCGGAGATGCTGGAGACGCTGCGCACCGATTTCATCCGTTTCGCCCGCGCACGGGGCTTGCGCGCCTGGGCGGTGAATGTCCGCCACGCGCTGCGCAACTGCCTGATGCCGGTGATCACCGTCACGGGCCTGCAGATCGGCAACCTGATCGCCTTCGCGCTGGTGACCGAGACGGTGTTCCAGTGGCCCGGCATGGGGCTGCTGTTCGTGCAGGCCGTGACCTTCGTGGATATCCCGGTGATGGCGGCCTACCTGATGCTGGTGAGCTTCGTGTTCGTGGCGCTGAACACGCTGGTGGACATGGCCTATGCGGTGGTGGACCCGCGGCTGCGGCAGGACAGCGTGAAGCATGGCTGAAGGTGCAGTCAGCCGCTGGCTCGGCAGCGACATGGGGCTTTCATTCCGCGCCTCCCCGGTGGCGGTGGCCTCGCTGGTGGTGCTGGTGCTGGTGGCGCTCTCCGCGCTGCTGGCGCCGGTGATCGCGCCGCAGAACCCGTATGACCTGAAGCAGGTGTTCATCGACAAGGCAGAGATCCCGCCGATCTGGACACGGGACGGCGAATGGCCGTTCCTGCTGGGCACCGATCCGCAGGGGCGCGACGTGCTCTCCTCCATCCTCTACGGCACGCGCATGTCCCTGCTGATCGGGGTGGCGGCGGTGGCGGCGAGCATGTCGATCGGCGTTTCGATCGGGCTGGCGGCGGGGTTCCTGGGCGGCTGGGTGGACAACCTGCTGATGCGGATTGCCGACACGGTGCTGTCGATCCCGACGCTGCTGGTGGCGATCCTGGTGAGTGCCGTGGCGCGCGCGCTGCTGCCGCCGGGGCTGCGCGAGCCATTCGCGGCGGTGATCCTGGTGGCATCGATCTCGCTCACCGGCTGGGTGCAGTACGCGCGCACGGTGCGGGCTTCCACGATGGTGGAGCGGCGCAAGGAATACGCCCAGGCAGCGCGGATCATCGGCGTGTCCTCGGCGCGGATCATGCGCCGGCACATCCTGCCGAACACGCTGACGCCGGTGCTGGTGGCGGCCACGCTGAACCTCGGCCTGGCGATCCTGGCAGAGGCGACCTTGTCGTTCCTGGGCGTTGGAATGCCGATCACCCAGCCCTCGCTGGGGGCGCTGATCCGCATCGGCAACCAGTACCTGTTCTCTGGCGCGTGGTGGCTGGTGGTGTTCCCTTCGGTGCAGCTGGGGCTCATCGTGCTGTCGGTGAACCTGCTGGGCGACTGGCTGCGCGACGCCCTGAACCCGAAGCTCAACTGAACCGGCGACGAGACCGGTGGAGGAAAAACCGATGGCTGGCGCTTCCCTTCTGCTCCGCAACGGCCGCCCGATGGGCGGCGCCACCGCCGATGTGCTGGTGACCGATGGCGTGATCGCCGCGATCGGCCCGAACCTCGCCGCCCCCCCGGGGGTGGCGGTGGAGGATGCCGGCGGCGCGCTGGTGCTGCCCGGCCTGGTGGAGGCGCATACGCATCTGGACAAGTCGCTCTGGGGCATGGGCTGGCGGCCGAACGACGCCGGGCCGAGCCTGCTCGACAAGATCGACAACGAGCGCAAGCTGAAGCGCGAGCTGAACATCGACCCGGCCCGGCAAAGCGCGCGGCAGGCAGCGGTCTCCAGCGCCAACGGCTCCACCCATATCCGCAGCCACGTGGACGTGGATACGGATCACGGGCTGTGGGGCATCGAGGGGGTGATGGCCACGCGCGACACCTGGCGCGAGGTGATCGACATCGAGCTGGTGGCCTTCCCGCAATCCGGCCTGATGCGCCGGCCGGGCACGCTGGAACTGATGGATGCGGCATTGGCCGCCGGTGCGGAGATTGTCGGCGGGATCGACCCGTGCGGGATCGACCGTGACCCCAAGGGGCAGCTCGATGCCGTGTTCGCGCTGTGCCAGAAGCACGGCAAGCCGCTGGACATCCATCTGCACGAGCCCGGCGAGATGGGCGCGTTCTCCATGGATTTGATCTTCGAGCGCACGCGCGCCCTGGGCATGAAGGGGCAGGTGGTGATCAGCCACGCCTTCTGCCTCGGCACGCCGGACCCCGCGCTGGTGAACCCGCTGATCGATGCGATCGAGGAACTCGATATCGGCATCATGACCACGGCTTCGGCCAGCCGTCCGGTCCCGGCGGTGAAGCCGCTGCTGGCGCGCGGCATCCGCGTGTGCTCCGGCAGCGACGGCATCCGCGACACCTGGGGGCCCTACGGCACGGCAGACATGCTGGAGCGTGCGATGCTGATTGGCATGCGCAACAATTTCCGCCGCGACGAGGAGGTGGAGCTGGGCTTCCATGTCTGCACCCAGGGCGGGGCGGACATCATGCGCATCGCCGATTACGGTTTCGCCGTCGGCAAGGCCGGCGACCTCGTGGTGGTGGAGGGCGAGGCGATCACCCATGCCGTGGTGGCGCACCCGCCGCGCAAGCTGGTGGTGAAGCGCGGCCGGGTGGTGGCGCGCGATGGCGCCTGCCTGAAGGTGGCACCGTGAGCCTGCCCCAGGCGGCCCCCCGGCCGAAGGGGGCGGTGCTGATGACGGCGCGCTTCGTCGTCGGCCACCGCAACGGCCGCCATGTCCTGATCGAGAACGGCGAGGTGGTGTTCCAGGACGGCACGATCACCTTTGTCGGCCGCAACTATCCCGGCGAGGTCGCCCGTCGGATCGATTACGGCCTCGCCCTGATCGGCCCGGGCTTCGTCGATCTCGACGCACTGGCCGATCTCGACACCACCATCCTCAGCTACGACAACCAGCCAGCCTGGCGGAAGGGCCGCGTCTGGCCCAAGGACTACATCGAGGCCGGACCGGTGGAGATGTACACGCGCGAGGAGCTGCGCTTCCAGAAGCGGCACGCCTTCGCAGGCCTGATCCGCAACGGCATCACCACGGCGCTGCCGATCGCCAGCCTGTTCTATCGTGCCTGGGGCGAAACGGTGGAGGAGTTCACCGATGCGGCGCACGAGGCCGCCGATCTCGGCCTGCGCGTGTATCTCGGTCCGGCCTACCGCACCGGCAACCAGATGGTGGATGAGAGCGGCACCATCGGCACCTACTACGACGAGCCGCGCGGGCTGGCCGAACTCGCCGAGGCGATCCGTTTCTGCGAGCGCCTGGAAAACACCGCCGGCGGGCTGGTGCGCACCATGCTGTCGCCGGACCGGATCGAGACCTGCACGCCGGATCTGATGCGCCGCACCGCCGCGGCAGGGCGTGCGCTCGGCGTGCCGGTGCGCCAGCATTCCTGCCAGTCCAAGATCGAATACGAGCTGGTGCTGAAGCAGCACGGCATGAGCCCGCCGGAATGGATGCAGAGCCTCGGCTACCTCACCGAGCGCACCCTGCTGCCGCACGGCACCTACGTCTCCGGCAGCCGCCACATCGACCGGCCGGGCCGGGACCTGGAGATCATACGCGACAGCGGCGCCACCATCGTGCACTGCCCGCTGGTCTCCAGCCGCGGCGGCGGGGGGATCGACCATTTCGGCCGCTATCGGGCGATGGGGCTGAAGATCGGGCTCGGGACAGACACCGCACCCAGCGACCTGGTGATGAACATGCAGATCGGCATGATCGTGGCGCGGATGATGGCCGGCACGCCGCTGGCCGTGCGCAGCGAGGACTACTACGACGCCGCAACGGTTGGCGGTGCCGACGCGCTGCACCGCCCCGATCTCGGCCGCCTCCAGCCCGGCGCACGCGCCGACATCACCGTGTTCGACCTCGACCGGCCGCATACCGGGCAGGTGATCGACCCGATCCAGACCATGATGATCAGCGGCCACGGCCGGGATTTCTCCACCGTGGTGATCGACGGCCGCTTCGCCATGGAGAACCGCGCCATCCCCGGCAGCGACGAGACGGCGGACAACGCCCGCGCCCAGGCGCAGTTCGAGGGGCTGATGGCGAAGTATCCGCAGCGCACCGTGTTCCACCCGCCGGCCGGCGCCATCTTCACCTCCGCCTATCCCGTCGATTGGTCCGACGACGGCCCGCGCCTGTGGGGCCAGCCGCCGGCATGAGCGGTGCCGCGCCCCTGCTCTCTGTCCGCGACCTGCGCGTGGCGTTCCACACGCGGCGCGGCCGGCTGGTGGCGCTGGATGGCGTGAGCTTCGACATCGCGCCCGGGGAGATCCTGGGCGTGGTGGGCGAATCCGGCGCCGGCAAGTCGCTCACCGGCACGGCCGTGATCGGCCTGCTGGAGCCGCCCGGCCGGATCGATGGCGGCGAGATCTGGCTGGAGGGGCGGCGGATCGACACGCTGCCACCCGCAGAAATGCGCCGGGTGCGCGGGCGCGAGATCGGCGCGATCTTCCAGGACCCGCTCACCTCGCTGCACCCGCTGCTGACGGTGGGCGCGCAGCTGGAGGAGACGATCCGCACCCACCTGCCGCTCAACCGCGCGGAGGCGAAGGCGCGCGCGGTGGCGCTGCTGCGCGAGGTGGGCATTCCCTCGCCGGAGACCCGCGTCTCCCAGTACCCGCACCAGTTCTCCGGCGGCATGCGCCAGCGCGTGGTGATCGCGCTGGCACTCGCCGCCGAGCCGAAGCTGATCATCGCCGACGAGCCGACCACGGCGCTGGATGTGTCGATCCAGGCACAGATCACCGCCCTGCTGCGCCGCCTGTGCCGCACCCATGGCACCGGAGTGATGCTGGTGACGCACGACATGGGCGTGATTGCCGAAACGGCAGACCGCGTGGCGGTGATGTATGCCGGAAGGCTGGTGGAGCTCGGCCCGGTGGACCAGGTGGTGCGCGCGCCGCGCCATCCCTACACGGCAGGGCTGATGGCCTCCATTCCGCGCATGGGCAAGCGCGAGGCGGAGCTGGCGCAGATCGAGGGCAGCATGCCGCGCCTTGGCGCCATCCCGCCCGGCTGCGCCTTCAGCCCACGCTGCCCCTCGGCCTCCGCGCGCTGCACGGCGGAGGTGCCCACACTGCCACCCGGCGGCACCGGCGCGGCCTGCTGGCATCCCGTGATGGAGCCGGCGCATGCCTGATCCCATCGCCCTCACGGTGCGGGATGCCGTGTGCCTGTTCGATGTCTCGCCGCCGTTTCTCGACCGCGTGCTCTCCGGCGCGCGGCGGCGGGTGCTGCGGGCGGTGGATGGGGTGAGCTTCACCGTGCGGCGCGGGCGCACGCTGGGCGTGGTGGGCGAAAGCGGCTGCGGCAAGTCCACCCTGGCGCGCATGATCGTCGGCCTGCAGCCGCCCACCGCCGGCACGCTGCGGCTGGAGGACATGCTGCCCCACGAAGACGGCAGCGTGCGGCGGCCCCGCGTGCAGATGATCTTCCAGGACCCCTATGCCAGCCTTAATCCGCGCTGGCGCGTGGGCGATATCGTCGCCGAGCCGATCCGCGAGCTGAAGCTGCTGCAAGGCGAGGCGGCGGTGCAGGCCCGAGTGGCCCAATTGCTGGAAACGGTAGGCTTGGCCGCCGTCGATGCCGCCCGCTTCCCGCATGCCTTTTCCGGCGGGCAACGCCAGCGCATCTCCATCGCCCGCGCGCTGGCGACCGAGGCGGACGTACTGGTGTGCGACGAGCCGACCAGCGCGCTGGATGTCAGCGTGCAGGCGCAGATCCTGAACCTGATGCGCCGGCTGCAGGCGGAGCTCGGCCTCACCTACATCCTGATCAGCCACAACCTCTCGGTGGTGCGGCACATGGCGGACGACATCGCCATCATGTATCTCGGCCGCTTCGTGGAAACCGGCCCGGCAGAGGAAGTGTTCGCCAACCCGCGCCACCCCTACACACGGCTGCTGCTGGAAACCATTCCGGATGTGCAGCGGCCGAACCGCGACCGCCAGCCGCTCTCCGGCGAAGTGCCCAGCCCGATCGACCCGCCGCCCGGTTGCCCGTTCCATCCCCGCTGCCCGCAGGCGGAGGCGCAATGTCGGGAAGCACGCCCGGCGCTGGAACTGCGCGATGGGCGCGAGGTGGCCTGCGTTATGCCAGGCCCCGTTGAATGAGACCTATTCAGGGAAGAAAAGGTTGGGCTCCGCCCAAACCCGCCAGGGGCCGAGCCCCTGGACCTCCACATATTGAAGATAAATCGGCCCTTGGACCCATACTTTTTGAAGATTGAGGTCCAGGGGCTCGGCCCCTGGCGGAGCGCGAGGCAGAGCCTCGCACTTGCCTTCGATGGGTCCTTCGTGACGCTACTCGGTATCGCCCGAGAAGCGGTTCAGCACGGTGCGGGTGATTTCCTGGGTGTGGAAGCAGCCGCGCTTCAGGCCCATCACCCATTCGCAGCTTGCCGCCGTCAGCACCTCGCCCGCGCCACGGCGGAACGAGACGATCATGCCGGAGCCGAGGCGGGTCTTTTCCAGCGTGTCCGGATCGGTGACGCCGTGGATCATCCTGGCCTTCTCGATCCAGTCATGCGCGCCCACGTAGGTGCGGTAGCCGTAGGTGTCGAAGGCGGTCTCGGTCATCACCGCCGGGGTCATGGCGAGGATTTCGATATCCTGCGGCGTGCCGTCCGCCCCGGTGGGGAAGGGCAGGCCGTGGCGGAAGGTGTAGTCCACGCCATCCACCTCGTAGCCGAAGATGCCCGCTTCCGCGCCGAAGATGTCGCCGTAGGTGAGGTCGGTGTTGGCGAAGGCCCAGTGGTCCGGCCGGTACACGGTGAAGCCGCGGCTGCCGCGCGGGGTGAAACGGCCCCAGTTGGCATAGACGCCCTGCAACCCGTTCACCCCCACCGTGGTGGCACCGGGCCAGCGCACGTGGCGGTCTTCCCAGGCGGTGGTGAGTGTGCGCGGGTCGCCGCCCTCGCGGATGGGGTCGCGGTCCGACGCGTTGCTTTTGTAGCAGACCTGGACTTGGCCTTCCTGTTCCAGCCGCACCTGCCAGGTGTAGTTGGCGCCGAAGCGGGCGAGGTTGCCGCCGCGCTGCACGAAGGCCTCGATGGCCAGGCGCATCTCCCGCGTCCAGTACTCGTCGTGGCCGACGACCACGACGCAGGTGTAGCCCTCCAGGAGCTCCGGGCGCAGGTGCAGGTCGTGCTGGGTGATGGTGTCGAAGGCGTAGCCCTCGCGCTCCGCCCAGCAGGCGAAGTGGCGGTCGTACTGCGCCCAGCCGGCGGCGGCGTAGAAGAAGCTGTAGCCATTGGCCACCGCCCATTCCTTGAACTCGTAGCGCGGGGCGGCCATCGGCTCGCGCAGCGGGGCGGTGATGCGCGGCGCGCCCTCGGGCAGCTTCACCAGCCCGCGGGTCCAGGGCCGTTGCAGCGAGAGCACGGGGCCCATCTCGTTGGCGCCGGCGCCATGGGTGCCGAAGTAGGAATTGGCGCCGCCGAAATCGTTGTAGGCGGTCCAGGTGCAGGTGGGCAGCAGGTGCAGGATGCGGCCGCGCTGCGTGGCGGCGGTGGGGCGCACGACGAAGAAATGGTGCTGCACGAAGCGCCCGCCATAGGCGCGGGCCACGCTGGATTGCACCAGGTAGAAGCCCGAGCGCAGGTCGGCCGGCAGGGTGAAGCTGTGCAGCACCGGCCAGTTGCAGCCGGTTTGGTAGGCGCCCTTCGGCATCGGCGTGAAGCGGCCGGGAATGGCCTCGGCGCTGTGGATCACCTCTGGCTTGGCGCCGTCGCGGGTGATCGTCAGCGTGAACTGCGCCGCATTGGTGCTGGCATGGAACCGCACCGTCTCGCCGGGGGCATAGGAGATGGCATCGGTATAGAGGTGGATCTCCGGCCAGGCGGGGTCTTCGCGCGGCGCTTCGTAGGGGCGCAGCTCCTGCCAGCTATGGTCACCGGGCGTGGGGTAGATGGTTTTCGCGCCGACATTCATCCGGCTTTGCGGAGTCACGGTGGGGTCGTCGCCGTAGAGCGCCATGGCGGGAATCCTTGTCGGGAACAGCTCCCGCCAGGATCGCGCCGATCCCGCCCGGTGTGAAGCGCATGCCTTGACCCGGAGGGGCCATCCCAGCCAGTTGGGCGCGCAGCTTGGGGGAAGGCCGTGATGGCGTCGCGATATGCCCTGGAAATCCGTGCGGCCACGGCGTTGGAGGCGCCGGGCCTCGCCACCCTGCTGGCCGAAGCCGGCCACACCATCGATGCCGCTTCCATCGCGGAGCGCCTGGCGGCCCTTCAGACCGGAAGCGGGGTGGCCCTGGTGGCCCTGCAATGGGGGCCACCCAGCGGGCTGGTCATCCTCCACTGGTACCGAACGCTGGTCGCGCCGCGGCCCGTGGCCCAGGTCAGCCTGTTGCTGGTGGCCGCCGAGGACCGGCGCCGCGGCATCGGCCGCATGCTGCTCAAGGCCGCCGCCCAGGCCGCCCGCACCGCCGGATGCGGCGACATGGAGATCCTGGCGGCACCCGGAGACACGTCGCTGCACGCCTTCTGTGCCGCCACCGGGTTCGAGCCCGCGGGCGCATGCTTCATCCGGCCGCTGCGCAAACGCACGTAGCTCAGCCCGGCTTGCGGATGCGGCCCATCCAGACAAGCGCAGCCCCTGTCAGGCTCAACCCGGCCGCAAGCCACCCCATGGCGGCCCACGCCTCCGCGGCCACCAGAACGCCACCCAGCAGCGCGGAGGCCATCCAGCCCACCGAGGCGCAGGAGATGTTGATCCCGAGCACCGTCGCCCGCACCTGCGGCGGCACGCCGCCCAGCAGGGCGAACAGCGGCGGCCGGCTGGCTCCGTTCACCAGCATGAAGGCGCAGGCCACGGCCACGGCGCCGGCCAGGCTCCAGGCCGGCACGAACAGCGCCACCGCGGCGGCCCCGGTGGCCAGCGCCGCCAGGGCGTAGAGCAACGGCCGGTTGGCCACCCGGTCGGTCACGCGCCCGCCCAGCAGGTTGCCCAGGAAGTTGAACCCGGCCACCAGCATCAACGGCACCGGCAGCTGCACCAGGGTCAGATGATGCGCGATCTGCAGGTAGGTGGCGAAGTAGGTGGCCAGCATGCCGAAGCAGATGCGCTCGGTGATGCTCGCGCCGAGCAGGGCGAGGGTGTGCGGCCCCAGCGCGGCGCGCATGCCGCCCCGCGCGGCGCTGGCGATGGCCGCCTTGCCGCCGCCCTGCACCAGCATCGCGGTCGCAGCCCCCACCAGCGCCGTGCAGCCGCCGATCACCAGGCTCACCCCGCGCCAGCCGATATAGGCGCCGATCCAGCTCGCCACCGGCACGCCCACCAGCAGCGCCAGCGATTGCCCGCCGATCAGCCAGCCCATCGCCCGGCCGCGCTGGCTGTCGGCCACCCGGTCGCCCACCTCGCCATAGATGCTGCCCATGTAGATGCCGCTGGCCAGCCCGCCCAGCACGGCGGCCAGCAGCACCTGCCAATAGGCCCAGGCCGCCGCCGAGCCCGCCATCATCGCGGCCATCACCGCCAACGCCCCCACCAGCAGGCCCCGCCGCCCCAGCCGCCCGGCCAGCGGCCCGGTGAAGAACGATGAGACACCCACCGCCACCGAGGAGCCGGCGAGCATGTGCGAGAGCACCACGATGTCCACATCGAGGTCGCCCGCCATCTGCAGCAGGAACGGCGCCCGGCCGGTGCCGATGGAGCCGGACATGAACATCCCCGCACCACCCACCGCCAGCAGGCCCAGCGGCAGTGCCGCGGCGTCTCGTCGTGTCACGTTGCGTTTCTCCTCCCGCCACCTTCGCACGCCGCAGGCGGGTCCCGGAAATCCACGGCGCGGTCAGGCAGGGAGGCGGCGCAGCAGGACATCGCTGCCGGCGGCGGGCGCCGCGTCGGTAGGCCCGATCTCCCACATGATCCGGCACCCCGCGCGCCGCGCCGCCTCGGTCAGCGCGTCTTCGTGGCCACGTGCAGCGGGCCAGGCGCGCAAGGCGGCCAGCGCGTATTCGTGGCCGTACCAGGCCAGGAAATCGATCACGTCGGCCACCCGCAGCTCGGCCTCCCCGGCGCGCGGCTGCAGGCTGGCGCGCCGCCGCAGCGAGGTGTGGCCGGCGGCGACCAGCGCGGCATCGGTCGCGCGCAGGCCCTCCGCATCCGACAAGGCGCCGCCGACCAGCAGAATGCCGACGCGGATCTTCGGCGCGGGCGCATAGGCCCGGGCCAGCGCCGCCTCCACGGAGCAGGGTTCCGTCACGGTCCCATCCTCCGCAGCGCCGGCAGCACCTGCGTGCCGATCAGCCGCAGCGTGGCGGCGCGGTCGCTGCCCAGGGGCGGGCCGAAGGAGAGGTGCCGCACGCCCATGGCCAACAACTCCGCGGCGCCGTCGATCACATCCGCCGCGCTGCCGGCGATGCCGAGGTCCAGCATGCGCGGGCTGACGGAAGCGGTGGCCGCCGCCTCGCCCTCGCTGTCCAGGATGCGTTGGGTGCGGGCGAATTCCTCCGGGTCGAACCCGTTGGCCGCCAGGGCCTCCATCGACAGCGAGCCGGCATAGCGCGCGATCTGGCGCGCCAGCAGGCCGCGCGCCACCGCGCGGTCATCGTCCACGGCGGTCCAGAGGCAGGCGGCGATATCCAGATCCGCCACCGACCGTCCGGCGGCGGCGGCACCGGCCGCGATCTGCTCACGCACCCGCAGGAAATGCCGCGGCGGCAGGCACAGCGGCAGGGCGCCATCGGCCAGCCGGCCGGTGAGGTCGAGCATGCGCGGCCCCATGGCCCCGACATAGATCGGCACCGGGCGATGCAGGCGCAGCCGCGCAGTCTCCGCCCATTCGGCGGTCACGCCCTTGATCCCCCGGGGGCTCCGCCCCTGCGTCAGCGCGCGGATGGCCAGGATGGCGTTGCGGGTGCGCGGCACCGGCGCGGGCGCGGTGAGGCCGGCCAGGCGGAAGAAGGCATCGGAGCCGGCGCCGAGGCCGAGGATGAAGCGGCCGCCCGACAGCTCCTGCAAGGCGGAGGCGAACATGGCGATCTGGCCGGGATGGATCGACACGGGGTCGATCACGCCGGAGCCGAAGCGGATGGTGCTGGTGGCCAGCGCGATCGCCGGCAGCGCCACCAGCCCGGATTCGCCGAGGAAGTCGTTGCCCGTCCAGATCTGGTCGAAGCCCGCCGCCTCCGCCGCGCGCGCACTCTCGGCCAGGCCGCGCACGCTGCCGGCCATGCCCATGCGGATGCTGAACCGGGGCGCGGTCATCTCGGGGTGGCGTTGAACTTGGCCGAGACCAGCTTCGTCTCCGCCGCCGCGGTGATCGCGCGGGCCCAGCTGGCGACATGGGGCTGCACGCGATGCGCCTCGTAGGTGGCTTCGTCGGCCCAGTGTTCGACCAGGCGCAGGCGCTGGGGGTCGGCGACATCCCAGCTCAGCTCATAGGCCAGGCAGCCTGCCTCCTTGTGCACCTCTGCCACGAAGGCGGCGGCCAGCTTGGAGATCTCCGCCAGGTCCCCGGCGCGCACGCGGATGGAGCCGTAGATCACGATCATGGCTGGGGGGTCTCCAGGGGTTCGAGGCGCATGCGCAGGCTTTCGGCGGGATCCGGGCAGGTGACCATCGGGCGGGTGGCGAGCCACTCCTCCAGCCCGGCCGCGCCGATGCGGCCCTGCAGCAGCGGCAGCACAGAGGCGATGGCGAACATGCAGAAGCCGGTGCCGCGGGTGATGCGCATCCCTTTCTGGTCCACCTCGAAGGCATCGCCGGGCACCAGGCCGCAGGCCGAGTAGTTCATCGATTCCACCACGCAGCGCACGCCGCGGCGCGGGGCCGTCATGCCGCGGTTTCCACGCGAATGGCCTCCACCTTCATGATCAGGTTCTCCTCCGCATCCGGCCCGGCGATGTAGGGCTTGCGCACGAACCAATGGTCGGCCGGCAAATCCTGCTGGCGCAGGGTGATCACGGGGGCAACGGCGGCGAAGGCATAGGGGCAGATGGATTTCCCCTCGGGGATCACCAGCCGGCTGCCGTGCACCTCGAACCAGTCGCCCACCCGCATGGGGCCGCGCGGGCGATCGATGCGCACCACGGTGATACGGATCACGCGGCTGCCAGGCGATATCTCGGTCATGCCCCGTTCCTCCTGCGCCCTAGATGATCGGCTCGCCGCCGGTGACCCAGAGGGTCTGGCCGGTGATGCCGGCGGCGGATGGCAGCACCAGGGACAGCACCGCCTGCGCCACATCATCGGGGCTGGGGAAAGCCCCGAGGGCGGCGCGTTCCAGCAGCCGGTCCGCCAGGGCCTGCCACTTGGGGTCGAGCGGGCCTTCTTCCCTGGCCGGGTCCACCACGCGGCCGGGGGCGACGATGTTGGCGGTGATGCCGTGGCGGCCTTCCTCCAGCGCGGTGCAGCGGGTGAGCACGGCCCCGGCCGCCTTGGCCGCGCCATAGGCGCCCATGCCGGGATAGAGCCGCGCCATCAGCGCCCCGGCCACATAGACCACCCTGCCCCACCGCTTCGCCCGCATGCCGGGCAGCACGAGGGCGGTCAGCTCGGCATGCAGCACCACGGCGGCCAGATGCGCCCGCAGCACCGCGGGATCGAGCTCGCCCACCGTGGCCCCGCCGGTGGCGGGATGGGCCGCATTGACGAGGATGTCCGCTCCGCCCGCCGCCGCCAGCACCTCGGTCACATTCGCCTGCCAGCCGGGGGCGGCGAAATCGGCCTGCACCACGCTGTGCCCATCGCCCACTGGCGTAGGCATGTTGGAACGGTACTGCACCACCAGCCGCGCCCCGGCTGCGGCCAGCGACTGGCAGACCGCACGGCCGATCACCCCGGAGGCGCCGGTGACGAAGGCCACGCGCCCGGCCAACTCGTTCATCGCAGCACCGCCGCCAGGAAGTCCCGCGTTCGTTCATGCTGTGGGCTGTCCAGCACCTCGCGCGCGCCGCCCACTTCGACGATCCTGCCATCGGCCATGAACACCACGCGGTCGGCCACCTCGCGGGCGAAGCCCATCTCGTGCGTCACCACCATCAGCGTCATTCCCGAGGTGCGGGCCACGTCGCGCATCACCTCCAGCACGTCCCCCACGAGTTCGGGATCCAGCGCGCTGGTCGGCTCGTCGAACAGCATCACCTTCGGCCGCATCTGCATGGCGCGCGCGATCGCCACGCGCTGCTGCTGCCCGCCCGAAAGCTGGGAGGGATAGCTGCCCAGCTTGTCGCCCAGGCCCACGCGCTCCAGCAATTGCCGGCCGCGCTCCATCGCTTCCGCCTTCGGCATTTTCTGCACCCGGATGGCGGCGAAGGTGACGTTCTCGATCGCCGTCATGTGCTGGAACAGGTTGAACTGCTGGAACACCATCCCGGTGACCAGGCGCTGCCGCGCCGCCTCGGACTCGCGGAGTTCGTAGAGTTTGCCTTGATGCTCGCGATAGCCTACGAGGTTGCCGTCCACCCGGATCGAGCCGCGCGTGATCTTCTCCAGATGGTTCACGCAGCGCAGCAGCGTGCTCTTGCCGGCGCCGGAGGGGCCGATCAGGCACACCGTCTCGCCCGCTTCGACATCGAGGCTGATGTCGAACAGCACCTGGGATGCGCCGAACAGCTTGTCCACCCCGCGGATCGAGACCATTGGCGCACTCATCGCTCCGCCGACCGCCGCTCGATGAAGACCTGGCCGATGGAGAGCACGGTGATGACGAGCAGGTACCAGATCGTCGCCACGATCAGCAATTCGATGGTGCGGTAGTTCACGCCGGAGATGCCCACCGCCGCCGTCAGCAGGTCGCCGCCGGCGATGACGGAGACGATGGCGGTGGCCTTCAGCATGCTCACCATCTCGTTGCCCATGGGCGGGATCAGCACCTTCAGCGCCTGCGGCAGCACGATCCAGCGCAGAGTCATCAGCGGGGTGCAGCCCAGCGCAGTGGCCGCCTCGCGCTGACCGCGGCTGACCGAGAGCAGCCCGCCGCGCACGATCTCCGCCATGTAGCCCGATCCCGCCAGCGACAGGCCGATGATGGAGGCGATGAACGGCGTCATCACATCGCGGGTGCGCACGGAGACCAGCACGATGTCGGTGAACGGGATGCCCAGGGTGAAGCTTTTGAAGAACAGCCCGAGATTGCCGATCAGGATCAGCAGCACGATCAGCGGAATGCCGCGGAAGACGAACACGTAGCCGGCTGCGAAGCCACTGATGATCCGGCTCTCGCTGAGGCGCATCACCGCGATCAGCACGGCGATCCCGGTTGCGAACAGCATCGACCACAGCGTGAGTTCCAGGGACCCCAGCAGCCCCTCCAGGATCGCGGCATCGAGCAGGAACTGGCCCACCACCGGCCACTTGATGTTCGGGTTGGTGGCGAAGCCATAGACCACCGTGGCGAGGATGGCGGCAACCGCCACCGCCAGGAACTGCCGCCCCCAGTGGCGGACGGGCACCACCTCCATCCCCTCGTGCAGCATGGCGGAGGGGGCGCCGTTCCGCCGCGCCGTCACGGCGTCTCCAGGTAGAGCTTGCCGATGTCGATGTAGCGCGAGCGGTAGGTGGAGGCATGGGCGGAGAGGCCGACGAGGTCGCGCAGCACGCGCTCCAGCGGATAGGTGCTGTACACCATGCGGGAGCCGGCGATCTCCATGCAGAGATCGACGATCCGCCGCGCCAGCTCGGTCGCCACCGGGGCATCGCCGCGCGCCAT
The DNA here is from genome assembly GCA_044358135.1 of Acetobacteraceae bacterium. Taxonomy (GTDB): domain Bacteria; phylum Pseudomonadota; class Alphaproteobacteria; order Acetobacterales; family Acetobacteraceae; genus CAMDGX01. Next base: position 18,480 of record JBIKOJ010000070.1, read on the forward strand.
TTCGCGCGGCGTGGGCACCCCGCCTTCGTCGAACAGCACCTCGTCCATGCGCTGCACCCCGGCATACACCACGGCCCGCACCGCCCGCAGCAGGCTCTGCGCCTCGCCCAGCAGCCCGTATTGCCGCTCGCTCACCTGCGGGCGCGAACGCAGCGTGTCGCTGGCGATGTCGATCGCGTGCTGCGACAGGCCGGCGGCGATGCCGGCCATGCTGTAGAACGGCAGTTCCACCAGCCGGTTGAGCGGATCGGCCGCCGGGTTGGGGGCGAAGTGGCGGTCGAAGGTGTGCGCGGCCGGCACGAAATGATCCGTGACGCGGTAGCCGGAGCTGCCGGACGCCGCGAGGCCGACCACGTGCCAGTCGTCCAGGATCTCCACCTCCGGCACGCGGAACCAGAAGCCGAGCACCAGGTGGCTGCCATCGGCCTTGCGCACCGGCGCGCCGTTGTCGAACACCTCGGCGCCGCCGAGCACGTAATGGGCGGAATGGATGCCGCTGCCGAACTTCCACGTGCCGGTCACGCGGTAGCCGCCCTCCACCACATCGGCGCGGCCGCGCGGGTTGAACGAGCCAGCGGTGGGCAGGTCCAGATGCGGATACAGTTCGGCGAAGGCCGCCTCGCCCAGGCGGCAGGCGTAGAAGCCGGTGGCGGCCAGCACCGCCACGTTCCAGGCGCAGGCGCCATCCACGGTGGCCACCAGCTCCACCATCTTCGTTTGCTGGGCGAGCGGCATCTCCGGGCCGCCGCGCGCGCGGGAGAAGCCGGCGCGGTAGATGCCGGCGCGGAGGAAGGCCTGGTTCAGCCGGTCGGTCAGGTGGCCCAGGCGCGCGGACTCATCGGCCTCCGCCCGCACGATCGGCAGGATCGCTTCCACGTTGCGCAGGATCGCCTCGCCATCCAGCGGGGCGGCAAGGGAGGCCAGGATGGCGTCGTGGCCCGGGCTGATGTGGTTCATGTCTGTCCCTCCCTGCGCCGGAGCACGGGCAGCACCTGCTCCCCGATGAGTCGGATGGTGTCCATGGGCGACGGGCCCAGCGGGTTGCCGAAGGACAGGTGCCGGGCGCCCTGGTCGATCAGGTCCAGGCACCGTTCGGTGATGTCGGTGGCCGAGCCGGTGAGGCCCAGGGTGAGCATCTTGTCGTCCACCATGTCTGTCGCGCCCTCGATATCCCCGGCGGTCACAAGCGCCTGCGTGCGCAGGAAGCGCTCGGTGTCGTAGCCGGCGCCGGCCAGTGCATCCATCGAAAGCGCGCCGGCATAATGGGCGATGGCGCGGGCCAGCATGCGCCGTGCGGCGGCGCGGTCCTCCCCGAGCGACACCCACAGCCCTACGGCGAGATCGAAATCGCGCCCGCCCGAGCCCTTCTCCACCTGGGTTTTCACCCAGTGGAAATGGGTCGGCGGCAGGCACAGCGCGATCACGCCATCGGCTTCGCGCCCGGCCAGTTGCAGCATCTTCGGGCCCATGGCGCCGATATAGATCGGCGTCGGCGCCGCCGGGCCATCCTTCAGCTTCGCGGCCGGATGCCAGCCCTCGCCCGCGCCTGGCACGCCATGCGGGGACTTGCCCTCCAGCAGCGCCCGCACGGCCCGCAGCGCGGCGCGAGTGCGCGGCACCGGCGGCGGGGGCGAGAGCCCGGCCCAGGGCAGCACAACCGAGGAGCCGGCGCCGATGCCCAGGATGAACCGCCCGCCGGAGAAATCCTGCAGCGCCGCGGCGATGCCGGCCAGCTCCGCCGGGTGCATCGATACCGGGTTCAGCACGCTGGAGCCGACATGGATGCGCGTGGTCGCATCGAGCGCCAGCGTCATCGGCACGATGCCGGAGCGGCGGAACAGGTCGCTGCCGGTCCAGATCTGGTCGAAGCCGAGCTGCTCGGCCAGCACCGCCGCGCGGCGGAAATTCTCCGCGCCGACGCCGCTGCCCCAGCGGACGCTGAAGCGCAGCCGGGAGGTCACGGCTTGGTGCCGACCGGCGTCTTGGTCAGCGGGTTGATGATGACCTGCGCCGGCGTCAGCCCGGCTTCGGACATGCCGGGCACGCCCTTGTAGGCCGCCGCGTAGGTGCCGTCGGCGATCAGCTTCTTCAGCGCCTCGGCCAGCGCGCGGGTCAACTGCGGGTTCTCCTTGGACACCGCGATGGCGGAGTATTCCGGCTCCAGGTAGTCGGTCGGCAGGGCCACGAAGCCGAAGGCCGTGGGGTCGGAGGCGGCGGTGGTGGCGAGGTTCGGGGCGGAATCGAAGGTGGCTTCCACCGAGCCGGCGCGCAGCGCCTGCACCATGGCGGTGGCGCCGTTGAACTCGCGCTGCACGATTGCCGGCTTGCCGGCGGCGACGCATTGGGTGGCGCTGATATTGCGCAGCACGGCGCCGTTCACGGAGCCGATCGGCACTGCGATGGTTACGCCGCAGAGGTCGGTGAGCTTGGCGAGCTTCAGCGGGTTGCCGGCGGCGGTCAGCAGGCCGTAGCCGCGGCGCTGGAAGGGGATGAGATCGGCCACGCTGCGCTCGCGCTCGGCGGTGTCGCTGATCTGGCCGAACAGCACATCCACGTTCCCCGCCTGCAGCCCCGGCAGCTGCGCCGGCCATGGCATGTTCAGCCACTGGATGCGCACGCCCAGCACCTCGCCCATGCCGGCGGCCAGATCGGGCGCGATGCCCTTGGGCACGCCGGGCCTGGCCAGATCCACCGCGATGATCGGCGGGGTTTCCCACAGGCCGCCGAAGCTGATGACCCCGGCGGCCTTGATGGAGGCCGGCAGCATGTCGTGCAGCGCCTGGTCGAATTTGGGGCCACGCGCCACGGCCTGGGCCGCTGCTTCGCCCGGCAGGGCCGCGCAGGCGGCGGCGATGGCCGAGAGCGCCATCAGGGCTCGGCGGAGCAGCACCCTGCCGGGTTGAAATCGGGGCATGGGGTCCTCCACGGGCCGTTTGGCGTGACTGGAACAGGCGGCCTGCACAGGAACCTTGTTGGCGTACCGGCCGTCGGCTGTTGCGAAGTGTGGACGGGGAGGTTCCGGTACGTCAAACCGATCGTTGTCGGAAGCCAACGGGTTGGGCGTTGCGCTTGCGCGGGAGGGGCTGCGTGCCGACAGTGGGAGGCTGAGAGCCCCATCGGGAGAAGCCCCATGCGCCGCCGAACCTTCATCGCCAGTGCCGCGGCCGGCCTCGCGGCCCCCCGGCTCGCCCGCGCCGCCAGCGCCACCACCATCCGCTTCACGCCCGAGGCGGACCTCGCCGTGCTCGACCCGGTCTGGACCACAGCCTCCCAGTCTGCGCAGCACGCGGCACTGGTGTACGACACGCTGTTCGGCCAGGACGCCGAATTCCGGCCGCAGTTGCAGATGCTCGAAGGCTACACCGTGGAGGAGGATGGCCTCCGCTGGGTGATGCGCCTGCGCGACGGCCTCGCCTTCCACGACGGCGAGCGCGTGCTGGCACGGGATTGCGTGGCCTCGCTGCGCCGGTGGATGGCCCGCGACCCCTTCGGCCAGGCCCTGGCGGCGGCCACCGACGCGCTTGCCGCCCCCGACGACATTACCATCGTGCTGCGCCTCAAATCCCGTTTCCCGGTCCTGGCGGCCCTGGCGCGCAATTCCGGCGTGCCGTGCGTGATCATGCCGGAGCGGCTGGCCAAGACAGACCCGTTCACGCAGGTGACGGACACCACCGGCTCCGGCCCCTTCATCTACAAGGCCGACGAACGCGTGGCCGGCGCGCGGGTGGTCTATGCCCGCAACCCCCGCTACGTGCCGCGCCGGGATGGCCCGCTCGGCGGCACGGCGGGGCCGAAGGTGGCGCATTTCGAGCGGGTGGAGTGGAACATCCTGCCCGATCCCACCACCGCGGTGGCCGCCCTGCAGCGCGGCGAGATCGACTGGCTGCTGACGCCGAATGCCGACCTGGTGGATTCGCTGCGCAAATCGCCCGGCGTGACCGTGCGGGTCGCCTTCCCGCTCGGCTCCGTCTCCTGCCTGCGCTTCAACTGGCTGCAGCCGCCCTTCGACCGGGCCGAGATCCGCCGCGCCATCCTGCCGGCGATCATCCAGGCCGACTACATGACGGCGATGAACGGCGAGGACCGCACCCGCTGGCGCGACAATGTCGGCTATTTCTGCCCGGGCATGCCGATGGCCAACGATGCCGGGCTCGATGCGCTGACCGGCCCGCGCTCGCTGGAGGCAGCGCGGCGCAATCTGGCGGCGGCGGGCTACAAGGGCGAGCGCGTGGTGCTGCTGGCGCCGGGCGATGTGCCCTATGCCAAGATCCTCGCCGAGGTGACGGCCGACCTGCTGAAGCGGACCGGCTTCAACGTGGATCTGCAGGCGATGGACTGGGGCACGCTGGTGCAGCGCCGCGCCAAGCAGGACCCGCTGGACAAGGGCGGCTGGTCGGTCTTCCACACCAACTGGACCGGCGCGGACCAGGGCACCCCGGCCACCCATGTGTTCCTGCGCGGCAACGGCAAGGCTGCGGCACCTGGCTGGCCGGATATTCCGCGCATGGAAGAGCTGAGGAATGCCTGGCTGGCGGCGCCGAGCCAGGACACCCAGTTGGGTATCGCGCGGGAGATGCAGGCGCTGGCCTTCCAGGAGATTCCCTACATTCCGCTGGGCCAGATGATCTCCTCCACCGCCCACCGCTCCGACCTCGTCGGCATGGTGCCCAACCAGGTGGGATTCTGGAACGTCCGCCGAGGCTGACGGCGGATTTATGTTTTGATTTCGTAATGAATTTGTCGCGGGTGGGCGCGGGGGCTCAGGCGCCTTTTCCGAATCGCCGGCGGTTGTAGCGGGAGAAGGCGAGGACGTTCCTGGGGATCGGGCGGTCGGTGGGGAGGACGCCCTGGGGGCGGGTGGAGGGCGGCCGGGGGCGCGGCTTGCGGGGGCGGAGCGGGCGCGGCGGGCCGGGGAGTTGCAGGACCGGGGGGAGATCGAGGGCCAGGAGGCGGGCGGGGCCGCGCAGGGTGCGGATGAGGGCGGCGCGGGCGCTGGCGGGGGCGGCGGCGAGGAGGGGTTGGGTGGCGGGATCGTTCAGGGCGGCCTCGATCTGGGCGGCGTGGCCGCGGACGTGGTGATCGGTGACGGCGCCGAGCCAGCCTTTGCGGCGGGGGAGATAAGGGGCGGGGGTGGCTTTGCGCGCGCGGGGGGT
>JBIKOJ010000242.1:0-7002 GCA_044358135.1 Acetobacteraceae bacterium
GCCGGCTTCCGCCGCAGCCACAACATCGCCTACGCGCCCGTTTGCCCCGGCTGCAATTCCTGCGTGCCCATCCGCATCCCGGTGGCCAGCTTCCAGCCGGACCGCACCCTGCGCCGCATCGCAAAATCCAATACTGGCGTCGAAGGCTTCGTCATGCCGGCCCGCGCCAGCGCCGAGCAGTTCCAGCTCTTCCAGCGCTACCAGCAGGCCCGCCACGGCGACGGCGACATGGCGACCATGAGCTTCTACGACTACCGCGCCATGGTGGAAGACACACCCATCGAGACCTGGCTGGTCGAATTCCGGGAGGCAGACGAAACCCTGCTGGGCGCCTGCCTCACCGACAAGCTCGGCGACGGCCTTTCGGCGGTCTACTCCTACTTCACGCCCGGCCAGGAAAGGCGCTCGCTCGGCACCTACGCCATCCTCTGGCTGATCGAGAAGGCGAAAAGCCTCGGCCTGCCCTATGTCTATCTCGGCTACTGGGTGCCAGAGAGCCGCAAGATGGCCTACAAGGCCCGCTTCCGCCCCAGCGAGGTGCTCACCGGCGGCCAATGGCGAATGCTCGCCGAAACCAACCTCGCCCGCATCCCGCAGGAAACCGACGCGCAGCTGGTCCAGGCCACCAGCGCCTGAACCACCGCCGCGCCGCGGCTCAGCCGATCGCTTCGAGCTTCTGCCCCAGCGCAAACATCACCGCCTCGAACATCTCCGTCGTCAGCCGCCCGGTGTTCGTGTTGTAGCGGGACACATGGTAGCTGTCGGCCAGGATCAGCCCGTCCGGCAGCTCATGCAGCGCCCCGTGGCGAAAGCGGATGCGCGCCGGCGGAATGCCGCAGGCCTTCAGCACCGCCGCATGCGCCAGCACGCCCAGCGCCAGCACCGCCTTCAAATTCGGCAGCGCCTGCAGCTCGCCGCGCAGGAACGGGTTGCACGTCGTCACCTCCGCGGGTTCCGGCAGGTTGGCCGGCGGCACGCAGCGCACCGCGTTGGTGATGCGCGTATCCACCAGCGTCAGCCCGTCATCGGCCTCCGCGCCATAGCGCCCGCGCGCCCGGTCGAAGCGCAGCAGCGTCGAATACAGCAGCTGCCCGGCATGGTCCCCGGTGAACGGCCGCCCGGTGCGGTTCGCCCCCTTCACCCCAGGCGCCATCCCCACAACCAGCAGGGAGGCATCCAGCGGCCCGAAGCTCGGCACCGGCGCATTGAACCAGCCCGGCTGCGCCGCCCGGTTCCCCTCCCGGTACGCCACCAGCCGCGGGCACAGCGGACAATCCGGCATCGGCGCGGGAATTTCCCCAACCGACGGGTCGTGAATATCCGCCATCACGTCAATCAGCTCCGCCATATCTCGCCCAGGCTCCACGCATGTATCGCCTGCGGCATGCAATGCCGCAGGCACCATTCCCACCGTGCGCGTCACTAAATGGAGATTCGGTTAATGGCGTCCGAAGGCCCGCGATGCCGGCTCAGGTGCCGTCCTGCGGGTCGGAGAACGGCTCCGCCGGCGTCAACCGCATCGGCCCGCGCGCCGGGCGCGGTTCCATCTGCCGCCTTGTGAACTCCGGCGCGATCTCCGCCAGCTCCAGGAACTGGTCTGCCTGCCGCCGCAGCTCGTCCGCCACCATCGGCGGCGCCGTACGGATGGAGGAGACCACGCTCACCCGCACCCCACGCCGCTGCACCGCCTCCACCAGCCGGCGGAAATCCGAGTCGCCGCTGAACAGCACCGCATGGTCGATCTTGTCGGCCAGCTCGAGCATGTCGATCGCCAGCTCGATATCCATGTTGCCCTTCACCCGCCGACGCCCGGTGGCGTCGGTGAATTCCTTGGCCGGCTTGGTCACCAGGGTATAGCCGTTATACGCCAGCCAATCGGTCAGCGGCTTCAGCGGCGAGTACTCCTCGGTCTCCAGCACCGCCGAGTAGTAGTAGGCGCGAATCACATGCGCCTTGCGCCGGAAGAACTCCAGCAGGTTGCGGTAATCCACGTCGAAGCCCAGATTCCGCGACGCGGAATACAGATTCGCCCCATCGATGAACAACGCAACCCGTTCGCTCGGCAGAAAATGCACCTTGAACCAACCTTCCAGCCGCAGCGACCAGATCTGAATGCCCGGATGAGTCCGCTGCTCGCCGCGTGTTCGCTACGGCCGGCCACGGAACAAAAACCAAGCACAATCTCTGTTACCGACGGGCTCCGCTGTCAAGCGCCGATCGGGCCGGGATACACATTTCCGTGATCCTGATCGCCATCGGAGCCAATCTCCCGTCATGGGACGGCCGCCTGCCCCGCGCCACCTGCCAGGCCGCGGTGGAGGCCTTGCGCAGCCTGCCGGGCCTGGACCTCGCCGCCGTCTCCAGCTGGCACACCACCCCGCCACACCCGCCCTCCGCCCAGCCAGACTACTGCAACGGCGCCGCCCGCCTGCATGGCCATGCCGACCCCGCCTGGCTGCTTGCGCGCCTCCAGGCCATCGAATCCGCCGCCGGCCGCCAGCGCAGCGTCCCCAACGCCGCCCGCACGCTGGATCTGGACATCATCGCCATCGGGCAGCTCGTCCGGGACACACCCGACCCCATCCTGCCCCACCCCCGCGCCCATCTGCGCCGCTTCGTCCTCGCCCCCCTGGCTGAGATCGCCCCCGATTGGCGCCACCCTCGCCTCGGCCGAACCGTCGCGGACCTGCTCGCCGCCCTGCCCCGCACCTGATTCCGCACTGCGGCACCCTGACCCATGCCGCACTGCGGCAATCCAGTTGCGCCGCCCCCTCACCTCGCCTATGTAGATCATTCACCCGATACCACCCCTGGGCGGTGGCGTCCCCGCGTGGCCGCACCCGAACCCTCCCCAGGGGCCCTGCTGGAGGCGAACCCATGGCACGCGTCACCGTTGAGGACTGCGTCGAGCGGATCCCGAACCGCTTCGAACTCGTCCTGCTGGCCGCCCAGCGCGCCCGCAACCTCGGCCGCGGCGAGGAACTCACCGTCGAGCGCGACAACGACAAGAACCCCGTCGTCGCCCTGCGCGAAATCGCCGACGCCACCATCCCGCTCGACAAGATCGAAGCCGACCTCATCAAGTCCCTCTCCCGCGCCCCGGAGCCGGAGCCGGCCGACGAGGAAGTGCTCGACCTCATCCCGACCGACCAGAACATCTTCGGCCTGCAGGACATCTCCGCCGAGGAGGAAGCCTCCGCCCTCCCGGTCGAGGAAAACGACATGCCGGAAGACCTGGAAGCCGCCATCGAGGCCGAGCTCGCCGGCCGCCGCCGCTAGGGCCCCTGGGTGAGCGGCACAACGCCCACCACGGCCCCACCCAAACCCGACGCGCGTTCGCCTGACGGCCCCGGCGCCGGGGCCTCCCAGGCGCGCGCCCCGGCGGCCACCGCCTCGCCCAGCCCCGCCGGGCTGATCGCGCGCATCCTGGCCTACGATCCCGGCGCCGACACGGCCATGATCCAGGCCGCCTTCGATGTCGCCGCCGAAGCCCACAAGCTCCAGCGCCGCGACAACGGCGAGCCCTACGTCACCCACCCGCTGGCCGTGGCCGAGATCCTCGCCAGCTACCGCCTCGATACCGGCAGCATTGCCACCGCCCTGCTGCACGATGTCATCGAAGACACCTCCATCACCCGCGACCAGCTCACCAAGAAATTCGGCCCGCAGATCGCCGGTCTGGTCGATGGCGTCACCAAGCTCACCCGCCTCGAACTCCAGTCGGATCGCACCAAGCAGGCCGAGAACTTCCGCAAGCTCGTCCTCGCCCTCTCGCGCGACATCCGCGTCCTCCTCGTCAAGCTCGCCGACCGCGTCCACAACATGCGCACCCTCTCCGGCATCCCAAAGCCGGAAAAGCGCCAGCGCATCGCCCGCGAGACGATGGACATCTACGCGCCGCTCGCCGAGCGCATCGGCATGGACGCGGTCAAGACCGAGCTGCAAACCCTCGCCTTCGCAACCCTCGACCCGGAAGCCTTCGAAACCATCCAGGCCCGCCTCAACTTCCTGCGCGGCCAGGGCGCGGACGTGATCGAGGAAGTGCGCGAGGAACTCGTCCGCGTCTGCCGCGATGGCGGCGTCGAGGTCGCCGAGGTCACCGGCCGCGAGAAATCGCCCTACTCCATCTGGGAGAAGATGCAGCGCCGGAACATCCAGTTCGAGCAGCTGTCCGATATCATGGCCTTCCGCGTCGTCGTGCCCTCGCGGGAAGCCTGCTACGCCGCCCTCGGCGCCGTCCACGCCGCCTACCCCGTCATCGCCGGCCGCTTCAAGGACTACATCTCCACCCCGAAATCGAACGGCTACCAGTCGCTCCACACCGGCGTCACCCTGCGCGAGCCGCGCAACCAGAAGATCGAAGTCCAGATCCGCACGCCAGACATGCACGCCATCGCCGAGAACGGCGTCGCCGCCCACTGGGCCTACAAGGGCCCCGACGGCTCCCCCGCCGCCCAGGACGCCCCGCGCATGCGCTGGGTCGATGACCTGCTGGAAATCCTGGAGAACGTCGGCACCGAGGACCTGCTCGAATACACCAAGCTGGAACTCTACCAGGACCAGGTCTTCTGCTTCACGCCCAAGGGCCAGCTGATCCAGCTCCCCCGCGGCGCCACCCCGGTCGATTTCGCCTACGCCGTCCACTCCCAGGTCGGCGACACCTGCGTCGGCGCCAAGGTCAACGGCCGCCTCCTCCCACTGCGCCACGTGCTGCAGAACGGCGATCAGGTGGAGATCATGACCGCCCGCGGCGGCACCCCCTCGCCGCAATGGGAGCGCTTCGTCGTCACCGGCAAGGCCCGCGCCCGCATCCGCCGCTACGTCCAGCAGCAGCAACGGGACCAGTACCGCGACCAGGGCCGCAGCGCGCTCGCCAAGGCCTTCCGCGCCGAAGGCCTCGATGGCTCCGAGCGCGTGCTGGATGGTGCCCTCAAGCCGCTCAAGCAGGCCAACCTCGACGACCTCTACGTCGCCGTCGGCAACGGCAATCTCGGCGCGCGCGATGTCGTCACCGCCGCCTATCCGGAACTGCGCCAGTCCGCCCGCGCCCCGCGCATGCTGCCGCCGCTCGCCGGCCGCGCCTCCCGCGCCTCCGGCCCCGCCGGCGCCGCCTCCATGCCGATCAGCGGCCTCGTCCCCGGCATGGCCGTCCACTACGCGGGCTGCTGCCACCCCCTCCCCGGAGACGGCATCGTCGGCATCGTCACCACCGGCAAGGGCGTCACAATCCACACCCGCGAATGCCCCACGCTGGAAAGCTTCGCCGCCACGCCGGAACGCTTCATCGACGTGGATTGGGAACCCTCCGCCTTCACCTCCCCCACCGGCAAGGGCAGCGGCCACACCGGCCGCGTCAGCGTCATCGCCGACAACGACGGCGCCGCCATCGCCCACGTCACCAACGCCATCTCCAAGCAGGACGGCGAAGTGGTCAACCTGCGCATCACCAACCGCCAGGCGGATTTCCTGGAAATGCTGGTCGATGTCGAAGTCCGCGACCTCCACCAACTCGTCAGCGTCATCGCCGGGCTGCGCGCTGCCAAGAGCGTCCACCAGGTTGAGCGGGCGCGCGGATAAGCAAGAATGTTCTTTTTTGAAAAAAAGAACCAAAAAACTTTTCCGACCTTAGGCCCGGGTATCTCCGCCACCCGGGCACAAAGTCATAAAAGTCTTTTTGCTTCTTTTTCTTCAGAAAAAGAAGACTCTTCCTTATGATCCTCGGCCTGGGCTCCGACCTCTGCGACATCCGCCGCATCGAGCAGATGCTCGACCGCCACGGCCCCCGCTTCACCGAGCGCCTCTTCACCGAGACCGAACGCGCCTACGCCGACGCCAAGCCGCCCCGCAGCCGCGCCGGCACCTATGCCAAGCGCTTCGCCGCCAAGGAAGCCGGCGCCAAGGCGCTGGGCACCGGCATGGCCGGCGGCGTCTTCCTCTCGGACATCGGCGTGGAGAACGCCGAAGGCGGCCGCCCCATGCTCGTCCTCACCGGCGGCGCCGCAAGCCGCCTCCAGGCCATCACGCCCGAGGGCCTGGAGGCCCGCATCCATCTCACCCTCACCGACGAGCACCCCTACGCCTTCGCCCAGGTGATCATCGAAGCCCTCCCCCTGACCAACGGCGGCTGACCCCATGCGCATCCTCGTCCTCGGCGGCACCCAGTTCCTCGGCCGCGCCATCGCCGCCGATGCGGTCGCACGCGGCCACCAGGTCACCTGCGCCGCCCGCGGCATCACCGGCGCGGTCCCCCCGGGCGCCCGCCTCGTCCCCATCGACCGCGAAGCCCCGAACGGCCTCGCCGCGCTGGACCAGGAAACCTTCGACGCGGTCGTCGATGTCGGCCGCCACCCCGGCCAGGTCCGCCGCGCCGTCGCAGCACTCCGCCCCCGCGCCGGCCACTGGACCTTCGTCTCCACCGTCAGCGTCTACGCCGACAACAGCATCCCGAACCAAACCCCCACCACCGCCACCATGCTCGCCCCCAGCGCGCCGGAGGTGGAATACAGCACCAGCGAAAACTACGGCCCCACCAAGGTCGCCTGCGAACAGGCGGTTGGCGAGGGCGCCTTCCTCTGCCGCCCCGGCCTCATCGTCGGCCCGGAAGACCCCACCGGCCGCTTCACCTACTGGCCCCTGCGCCTTGCCCGCGGCGGCGAGACCCTCGCCGGCGTCTCCCCCACCGACATGGTCCAGGTGATCGACGTGCGCGACCTCGCCGCCTGGATCATCCACGCCGCAGAAACCAACCTCACCGGCGCCATCGACGCGGTCGGCCTCCCCATCCCCACCGGCCAGTTCCTCGCCGACATCGCCAGCGGCATCGGCGCCAAACCCCACCTCACCTGGGCCGACCGCGCCTTCCTCGAAGCCCAGGAAGTCCGCCGCTGGGCCGGCCCCCGCTCCCTCCCACTCTGGCTCCCGCAGCCGGAGAACGCCGGCTTCCTTACCCGAAGCGCCCAGCCCGCCCTCGCCGCCGGCCTCACCCTCCGCCCGCTCAGCGAA
>JBIKOJ010000071.1:0-23475 GCA_044358135.1 Acetobacteraceae bacterium
GGGAGTGTCGGGAATTTCGTGTGTGTCCGGTCATGATGGGAAAGAAGGAGCTCCCCCATGGCCCGACGGAAAGAACCTCTGATACCGGATGCGCTTCTGGACCAGCTGCTCTCAGGCTCGGAGGCGAGTGCGGCCTTTGACCAGGGCGGTCTGCTGGACCAACTGAAAAAGGCGCTGACAGAGCGGGCGCTGAATGCCGAGATGGATCACCACCTGGCTGGCGAAGGTGGTGCCGGCAACAGCCGCAACGGATATGGCCGCAAGAGCGTGGTGACGGACACCGGCCGCTTGGCGCTGGAGGTGCCACGCGACCGGCAGGGCAGTTTCGACCCCCTGTTGATTGCGAAATATCAGCGGCGCTTCCCAGGCTTCGATGACAAGATCCTCTCGATGTATGCGCGCGGCATGAGCACCCGTGAGATCACGGGGCATCTTCGCGATCTCTATGGCATCGAGGTCTCACCGGATCTGATCAGCACGGTCACAGACGCCGTGCTGGACGAGATCGCAGCATGGCAGGCGCGGCCGCTGGAGCCGGTCTATCCGCTGGTGTTCTTCGACGCGTTGCGCGTGAAGATCCGCGACGAAGGGCTGGTGCGCAACAAGGCGGTGCACATTGCGCTCGGGGTTCGTGCGGACGGCACCAAGGAAATCTTGGGTCTGTGGCTTGAACAGAACGAAGGAGCCAAGTTCTGGCTGCGTGTCATGAACGAGTTGCGCAACCGCGGCGTCGAGGATGTCCTGCTGGCCGTGGTCGATGGCCTGAAGGGCTTTCCGGAGGCGATCCTGGCGGTGTTCCCCGAGGCCGCGGTTCAGACCTGCATCGTGCACCTGCTGCGCCACAGCCTGGATTTCGTCTCCTTCAAGGACCGCAAGCTGGTGGCGGCAGCCCTGAAGGACATCTACCGCGCTGTGGATGCCGTCGCTGCCGAGGCGGCCCTGACGGCGTTCGAGGCGGGCCCATGGGGGCGGAAATACGCCGCTATCGGCCAGAGCTGGCGCCGCGCCTGGTGCGAGGTGGTGCCGTTCTACGCCTTTCACGTCGACGTTCGGCGGCTGCTGTACACCACGAATGCCATCGAGGCGTTGAACGCCAAGCTGCGCCGCGCCGTCCGGGCGCGAGGCCACTTCCCGACCGACGAGGCGGCGCTGAAGCTGCTGTTCCTGGTCTTGAACAGAGCCGAAAAGGAATGGATCATGCCGCCACGTGAGTGGGCCATGGCGAAGGCACAGTTCGCCGTTCTCTTCGGCGACCGCTTTGCCCGGGCAATTGCCTGACCGTGTCGCTTAACCGACCGGCCATACACGGAAATTCAGACAGTCCCGCCAAACCCAGCGCCACCGGCACCATCCGCAACGACGACGGTGCCGTGGTGGCCCGCAGCACAGCCAGCGTTGCGGCCGTGGCGCAGAGCACGCGGGAAGGTACGGGCGAGGGCACAACGGACTTCATGTTCCGGGCAACACGCACCGGCGGCGATCTTTCCACGGCAGCAGTGGTGGGGTGGCAGCTTGCCGGAGGATCGGCCGATGCAAGCGATTTCCTGGCCACCAGCGGCACCCTGACGTTCGCGCCGAATGCCGGTGAGGTGCTGTTTCCCGTCAAGGTTCTGGCCGACTCCACGCCGGAATTGAACGACACGTTCACCATCCGCCTCGTCAGCACCGATCCGAACCTTGCGACCTCGCTTTCCGGGGGCACCACAACCATCCTGGACGACGACCGTAGCACGGCCAATGTCGCCAGCATCACCGCAGTGAACGCCATTCGTGCCGAGGGCACCGGCGCCGCCACCACGGAGTTCCTTTTCAAGGCGACGCGCCAGGGCAGTGACTTCTCCAGGGCCCAGACGGTGGCGTGGCGGGTGGAACACATCACCAGCGAGATAGACGACTTTATCGTCTCAACCGGCACCGCCGTTTTCGCGGCAGGCAGCGGGGAGGCGGACGTGAAAGTTCGCATAGCCGCCGATTCAGGCGCGGAGGAGGCCGACCGGTTCCGCGTGGTTCTGCTGAACCCGACCGGCGGTCTCGTGCTTGGTGGCACCGCGGCCGAAGGCCTCATCCTGGACGACGACACGTCCACTCAGGTGGTACCGTCGCAACTGGCCAAGGACCTGTTCGACAAGCACGGTGGGGTCGTCGCCGGCCTGATGGACTTTGCGCTTGCCGCCTATGCGAAGCAAAATTGGGAGCCTTCGTCGACTCCTGGCCGGATGCGTAACGATACCTTGGAAACACACCTGGCTGCGTTGGATCAGGTGCGGTTCATCGACACGCACGGGTGGCACCGGATTGACGGGAAGGAACTCGGCTTTGCCGACGTCGTGACGCCGTCGCCGCTTGAATTTCAATCAGCCATGGAGAACGGCTATTTCACCACCGAGAACGCTGCGGCTCTCGTTGCGCGCTCCAAGGATGCCCTCGTCATCAGCTTTCGCGGCACCAACGACACGGACGGGAAGAAATGGACTGACATCCTGTCGCCGGATATCAGGCAATGGGCAGGTGCCGTCGGCAATGGGATGGACACCCATTACTCCTACTTCAGTCAGCTTTTGGAAAAGCTTTACACATACGTCTCGGAGAGCCCCGACATCACATCTGTCTATGTTACTGGCCATAGTCTGGGCGCGGCCATGGGAAATGCATTGATGGATTCTGCGAACGGCCCGATCCGTAATGCCAATGGCAGGTCCGTCACCTACGAAGCCCATCTTTTCGCCAATCCAGGCTATCGATATATTGATGGAATTTCGCGCCGGTCGAACATATCAAACTATCAAAATCAAGAAGATTTTATTCGGGTACCCAATTCGGTCAAAGAACTGCCGGGAGATATGAATATTGTTTATTTCAACACGGATGAGGTCGCTTTTGTTCCCAACCTCGCCCAACATAACCCTCATCTGTTCGAACGCATATATCAGTTCCTGCACGATGAAGATGTCGGCGAAGACACATTCCTGGCCGGTGGCGCCGCGGACTACGACCGCATCATCGTTGGCGCCCTAAGGGAAAACTTTGGCGGCCTATCTATCGGTGAGGGCAAGTTCTTCAACAATGGCATCGGCAATGACGAGCTGTGGGGTAGCGGTGATCCGGACATCCTTGTCGGCGGCCCCGACAGCGATACGCTTCACGGGAATGGGGCTGACGACCTGCTCGATGGTGGCGCACAGAATGACACGCTCGATGGTGGCAGCGGCGCGGACAAGATGCTCGGGGGCCTCCACGACGACACCTACATCGTCGACAACCAGAGAGACGAAGTGGTCGAGCTTGACGGCCAAGGCATCGACGCGGTCGTGATCAGGGCGCAGGGGCTCCCGCCCTTCCCTCTGCCTCCCAATGTCGAGAATCTCAGCGTCGCCTTCAGCATCAACGGATCCCCGCAGGTTGGAAGGTTCGTGCTTACCGGTAACGGCCTGCCAAACATCATTGGTGGCGGTCCCGGTCTCGACACGATCAACGGTGGTCTCGGTGCAGACACGCTCTACGGCAATTCTCCAACGGGCCGCGATATCTTCGTGTTCCAGGCCGGGCAGGCGAACGGGGACATGGTCGGTGATTTCCGGGCCGATGGAAGGTTCCCCGACAGGTTTGCCTTGGAAGATGATCTTCTCAGCTTCAAAGGTTATGGTGCCGGCAGCATCGAGCACATTGGTGGCGATCAATGGCGCATCACTTCCAGCGATGCTTCGATTAGCGATGTCATCCGGCTGCCAAACGTCTCTCGCCTTGAGGGCGGCTTCACCGTGCCGATGATAGGCTGGGATCTCACATGGAGAGCCTACGAATTCGTCTGACCCCGGCCCGCCGCGAGACAAACCAGCCCTGCTGGTCTAGATAGCCGCAGCCGGCAAGCTGCCCGGCGTGCGACAGGACAGAACCATGGCTGGCGACACCACCGCAGGCGAGACAGAAACCGGGCGCGACTTCATTCGCGACATCATCGCGGAAGACCGCGCGCAAGGCCGCGTGCAGAGCGTCGTCACCCGCTTCCCGCCGGAGCCGAACGGCTACCTGCATATCGGCCACGCCAAGTCGATCTGCCTCAATTTCGGCGTGGCGGAGGAGTTCGGCGGGCGCTGCCACCTGCGTTTCGACGATACCAACCCCACCAAGGAAGAGCAGGAGTTCATCGACGCCATCGCCAAGGATGTGCGCTGGCTTGGCTTCGACTGGGGCGACAACCTGTTCCATGCCTCCGATTATTTCGAGCAGCTTTACGCCTGGGCCGAGCACCTGATCGGCACCGGCGACGCCTATGTGGACGACCAGTCGCCGGACGAGATGCGCGCATCGCGCGGCACCCTCACGGAGCCCGGCCGCAATTCTCCCTGGCGCGACCGGACGGTGGCGGAGAACCTCGACCTGTTCCGCCGCATGCGCGCGGGCGAGTTCCCGAACGGGGCGCGCGTGCTGCGGGCCAGGATCGACATGGCCTCGGGCAACATGAACCTGCGCGACCCCGCGCTGTATCGCATCCTGCACGCCACCCATCCGCGCACCGGCGATGCCTGGTGCATCTACCCCACCTACGATTTCGCCCACGGCCAGTCCGACGCGATCGAGGGCATTACCCACTCGCTCTGCACGCTGGAGTTCGAGGACCACAAGCCGCTCTACGACTGGTTCCTGGACAAGCTGCCGATCGCCGCCCTCGGCAAGCCCACTCGCCCGCGCCAGTACGAGTTCGCCCGGTTGAACATCGCCGGCCTGGTGCTGTCCAAGCGCGTTCTCACGCGGCTCGTCTCCGGCGGCCATGTGCGCGGCTGGGACGATCCGCGCATGCCCACCCTGGCCGGGCTGCGCCGCCGCGGCGTGCCGCCGGCCGCCCTGCGCGAATTCGTCAAGCGCGTGGGCATGGCGCGGGCCAATTCCGTGGTCGATCCCGCGCTGTTCGACTTCACGCTGCGCGAGGGGCTGAACCGCACCGCCCCGCGCCGCATGGCCGTGCTGCGCCCGCTGCGCGTGATCATCGAGAACTACCCCGAGGGCCAAACCGAAACGCTGGACGCGATCAACCATCCGGACGATGCGGCCCTGGGCAGCCGCCCCATCACCTTCAGCCGCGAACTGTGGGTGGAGCGGGAGGATTTCATGGAGGAGCCGCCGAAGAAGTTCTTCCGCCTGTCCCCGGGCCGCGAGGTGCGGCTGCGCTACGGCTACTTCATCACCTGCCGCGAGGTGGTGAAGGACGAGGCCGGCGAGGTGATCGCGCTGCGCTGCACCTACGATCCCGCCACCAAGGGCGGCAACGCCCCTGATGGCCGCAAGGTGCAGGCCACGCTCCATTGGCTCAGTGCCGCCGATGCGGTGCCGGCCGAGGTGCGCATCTACAACCCGCTGTTCGCCCGCCCCGACCCCGGCGCCGATGGCGACGTGTTCGCCGACCTCAACCCGGATTCGCTGGAGATCCTGGCCGGCGCCATGGTGGAACCCGCCCTGGCCACGCTGGCGGAGGGCGAGGTGGTGCAGTTCGAGCGCCAGGGCTATTTCTGCCCGGACCCCGACAGCCGCCCCGGCGCATTGGTGTTCAACCGCACCGTGGGCCTGCGCGACACCTGGGCCAAGGAAAGCGGGCGCAACGCCCCGCCGGCCGTAGGGCGCGTGCGCGGCTGACGCGACGGGTCTTGCCGGCCCAGCACGGGATGTTCTATCCGACATAAAGCGCTACGTTGATTTTGAGCCGATCCCTTCCAAATCCGGCACCGTGCCGTGCCGGACAACCGCATCGAGGTTTTCCGTGCTGTCCCGTTCCCTTCGCTTGGCATTCGCGCTGAGCCTGCTGGCTGCCCCCGCCCTCGCCGGCCCCTACACCATGGTCCTGATCGGCCCCACCACCGGGCTCAACACCTTCAGCAACGCCTTTGGCGTGAACAATGCCGGCCAGGTGGTGGGCACCGACAACAACCTCTCCGCCAGCCTCGGCTATATCTGGCAGAACGGCGTGGCCACCTCCACGCTGCCGCCCTCCTCCTACAACACCAACAGCTTCGCCCGCGCGATCAACGCCAGCGGCCAGGTTGCGGGATACGGCCGCGTTGCCTCCGGCATCGACCACGCCTTCCGCCAGACCGGCTCTTCCATCCAGGACCTCGGCGACCTGCCGCTGGGCGGCGATCTCAGCCGCGGCTGGGGCATCAACGCCAATGGCTGGGTGGTCGGCGAATCCGGCACGCGCGAGAACAACGCCAACGTGCTGCACGGCTTCATCTGGAACGGCACCTCCATGCTCGATTCCGGCGACCTTGCCGGCGGTGCCAATGCCAGCACGCTCAACGCCATCAACGACAACAACGTGGCCGTCGGCTGGGGCACGGTGAACGGCAGCAACCGCCGCGCCATGAAGTGGGAGAACGGCGTTCTTACCGATCTCGGCGAAATCGCCGGCGGCAACGATCTGAGCCAGGCGCAGGCGATCAACAATGCCGGCGTGATCGTGGGCGAGAGTGCCATCCTCGGCCCGGCCAACATCAGCGTGGTCCGCGCCGTGCGCTGGGACAGCAACGGGATGACCGAGCTCGGCGAATTGCCCGGCGGCGCCGATTTCAGCACCGCCTTCGGTATCAACGAAGCCGGCGACATCGTCGGCCGCTCGCGCGACGGCACCGGCGACCGCGCCGTGCTCTGGCGTGATGACGTGCTCTACGACATCAACGACCTGGTGCCCGATCGCGGCACCTTCACCTTCCGCATCGCCTACGACATCAACGACAACGGCTGGATCGTGGGCGACGGCTACGATTCCGCGACCGATCGCACCCGCGCCTTCCTCCTCATCCCCCAGCTCGCCAACACCCCAACGCCGGAACCCGCCTCCGCCCTGCTGGTGCTGGCGGGCATCGCAGGCTTGGCTATCCGCCGTCGGCCGGCCTGAGCGCGATCACCGCCCGCGCCGCCCCGGGCCGCAGCCGGGCCAGCAGGCCCAGCATCTGCTTCCACGGCCAGTAGCGCCGGTCCAGCAGCGCCATGCCGTGCGCCGCCGCCGCGCCGGACAGAATCTCCGCCCGTGCCTCCAGCCAGGGGCCGCTGAGATTGCCGCGCATGTCGCACGCCGCCACCCGGCAGGCCGGCGTGCGGCGCAGGCGTTTCACCTTGTAGGCCTCGGCCTGGCTGTAGATGTAGAAGGTCCCGTCCGCATCCGGCGCGAACCACAGCGGCGTGCGCACCGCGGTGCCGTCGCGCTTCAGGGATTCCAGGTTCAGGTAGCGGGCCTTGGTCAGCGTCTGCCACTCCGTCGTGGTCATTGCGGCGTCTCCTTCGGAACCGATACTGCCACCCAGGCCAGGCCCACCAGCAGCAGGACGGTGGTCAGCACGAACACCCAGGGAATGCCGATGAAGGCCGCCACCGTGCCGCCGGAGATCGGGCCCATGGAGTTGCCGAGGAAATACGCCGACGAGGTCATGCCATAGGTGAAGCCGCGCTCGTCCGCCGGGGTCAGGCGGCCGATCAGGGCGTTGGTGATAGGCACGATGCTGCCGATGAACAGGCCGAGGCCGAAGCGCTCGGCCACGAACAGCAGGTAGCTGTGCGACAGCGCCTGGGGGGCCGTCATCAGCGCGGCACCGGCCAGCGCCACCATCACCATGCGCTTCTCCCCGAAGCGGTCCGAGGCGCGGCTGAGCAGCGGCACGGCGAAGATGCCGGCAAGCCCGGTGACCGAAAGCGCCACGCCCGCCAGGGTGGCGAGATCCGGCCGGTCGCCCAGGATGTCCTGCACGTAGAGCGTCACCACGGGCTGCGCCGCCTGGGTGGCGAACTGGGTGAGGAGCAGAACGAGCACCAGGGCGGCCATGCTCGAATTGGACATCAGCAGGCGCATCGAGGCCAAAGTGGAGCGCCGGTTCGGCTTGGCCTTGGGGGCGACGAAGTTCTCCGGTACCAGCCACCAGGCCAGCACGAAGGCCAGCATCGACAGCGCGCCGCCAACCAGGAACGGCAGGCGATAACTGCCGGTGAGGTCGGCCGCCGCTCCGCCGATGACCGGGCCCACCAGGGAGCCGACGAGCTGGCCGCTGCTCATGATGCCCAGCGCCCAGCCCAGCCGGCGTTGCGGCACCTGGCTGGCGATCAGCACCACGGAGGCGGCCGAAAAACCTGCAAATCCGCCCATCAGCAGGCGGGCGGCCAGCAATTGCCATACGTCCTGCGCCATGCCCATCAGCACGGTGCAGACGGATATGGCGAAGGCGGAGCGCAGCACCATCAGCTTGCGGCCGTAGCGATCTGCCACGCGGCCCCACATCGGCGAGGTGAAGGCGGCGATGAGCGATGTGATGGAGCCGAGGAAACCCGCCCACATGAACAGGTGGAAATCGGTCTCCACGCCGAGTTCCGGCAGCAGCAGCGGCAGCACCGGGCTGTGAATGGTGAAGGACAAGGTCATGATGACCTGCACCGCCACCATGGTCCACAGCGTCACGCGCCATGCCGGCGAGCCATCCTCTCCCGCGTCGTCCGCCATCCGCCCCGCAATCACCTGAAGACCGCCAGGATCGGATGGGTGGGGGAGGAAGGCAAGGCCAAGGGCTCTGCCCCTGGACCCCGCTGGGGCCTTAGGCCCCAGACCCCTCGACTTTTTCCGCCTTCGGCGGGGAGGGGCCGTCGAGGCGGTGGAGAGACCCGGGCGGCCCCTCCCCGCCGAAGGCGGAAAGCTCATGTGGGTCCAGGGACCTCAGGTCCCTGGCGGGTCCAGGGCAGAGCCCTGGCCTTGCTTTCCCCTCCCGCCCATCAGGTCATGGTGATCATCACGTGGCGGCGGTAGGCGGGGCGTTGGGTGAGGCGGTCGTACCAGGCGCGCAGGTGGGGGAGTTCGGGCAGGTCGTCGCGGCGGAAGGGCAGGTTGAACCAGCGGTAGCAGACGGCGCCCACGGGGATGTCGCCCATGGAGAACTGGTCGCCGGCCACGTAGGGGCGGGTGGCGAGGTGGGCATCGAGGCGGGCCCAGATGGCCGAGGTGGCGGGGCGGGCGGCGTCGATGGCGGCGGTGTCGCGTTTTTCGGCGGGGGTGCGGATCAGGCCCCAGAACAGCGTGGTCATGCCGGACATCACGGTGGTGGCTTGCCAGTCCATCCAGCGATCGGCTTCGCCGCGGGCCTTGGGGTCGGTGGACCAGAGGGTGCCGGCGGCGTAGGTGGCGCAGAGGTAGCGGACGATGGCGTTGCTTTCCCATAGCACGTAGCCGTCGTGGTCGATGGTGGGGACCACGCCGTTGGGGTTCATGGCGCGGTACCAGGGCTGGTCGTTGCCGCCGAAGGCGCCGCCCACGTCGGTGCGCTCGTAGGGCACGCCGCATTCATCGGCGGCCCAGAGCGCCTTCTGCACGTTGATGGAATTGGCGCGGCCGTGAATCTTGAGCATGGCGGTTCCCCCAGGTTTGGGCGCCAGTTTGATCCCCGGCCGCGCCCCCCTGCAAGCTCAGGTCGGCGGCAAGGTCAGCCGTGCTTCAGGCGCAGCTGGGCGAGGCGGTCGCCGAGGTTGGCGGTGGGCGAGGGCTTGCCGGAGACGGCGGCCATGGCGGCGGCGATGTTGGGGTCGTCCTGTTCCGGCTTGGTCTGGCGCAGCAGGCTGGCCTTGGCGTTGGCGGCTTCGGCCTGGGCCAGGTTGCGGGCGGCGTTGTCTTGCATGGCCTTGAGTGCCACCGACAGCCCGCTGGTGGCGCCGGAGAGGCCGGCGGCCTGGCGGGCGCCTTCGGCGCGCTGCTCGGCGAGCTGGCGCTGCTGATCCGCGCGGGACATGTCGCGCTGGGCGCGCTCCAGGTCGGAGCGGGCGCTGCGCAGCTTCTGGCCGGCCTGGTGGTAGGTTTCCTCCAGCGAGCGCAGGAAGGTTTCCGCGTCGGTCACGTCCTGCTTCTCGCGGTCCACGTCCGGGGCCATGGTTTCCAGCATGTTCACCAGCGTGGCGAGGCTGCGTTCCAGGGCTTGGCGGTTGCCGGGATCGGTTTCGGAGGCGAGGCGGGCATTGAGCTGCTCGGCGGCGGCCATGCGCTGCTGGGACAGGGCCTGGATGGCGTCGGCCTCCTTGCGTTCCTTGTCGTAGGCGATGCGGGCCTGGGCGACCTGCAGGCCGAGCTGGTCCAGGTGCTCCTCCATGCTGCGCAGCTCCGCCTCGGTGGCGGATTTCGGGTCCCAGCGCACGATCGCCTCGATGGCGGAATTCACGGCGTTGTCGGTCTTCACGCCGACCAGGTTGCGGATGAACGAGAACATGGGGATGGCTCCTGTGTGGCGATGCGAGGTCAGCCGGCCATCGCGCCGGCGTTGAGCAGGGCGACGGCGAGCTGGATTCCGGTGAGGACGCAGGCGGCGGCGCAGTTGCCTTGCTCGATCATGCCGCGCAGCCCGGGCACGAGCAGGGCGGCGAGGCGGAAGGTGGCGAGCTGGATGACGAGCGCGACCGTGCCCCAGACCAGGATATCGAGCGTGACCTGGCTGGTGGCGAGCGTGGCGGCGAGCGGGATGGCGATGGCCACCAGCGTGCCGGCCAGCACGATGCCGGCGGCGGTGTTGCCGGCGGCGATCAGCTCGCGTTCATGGAACGGGGTGAGCGCCATGTAGATCGCCGCTCCCACGCCGAGCAGGGCCAGGGTGGCGGCGAATTGCAGCACCAGCACCGGCAGGCCGGATCCGAGGACGTCGAGGATGCCGCTCATGAAAGCTCCAGCGTGGCGGGGTTGATGTCGATGCCCGCGCGCAGTTCCACCCAGGCCTGGCCCTGGCGCTGCACGGCGGTGACGAGGATGTATTCGGTTTGCGGCGCGGGGGCGGCGAGGCCGGTGGGGGCGCCGTAGAGCATGGCCTGCTGCTGTACCGACTCGGTGCCCTCGGCGGTGGTGATCTCCTCCGTGATGGGCACGGGGGCGACCTTGGCGGTGCTGGGGGACCAGACGCGCTGGTAGAGCTTGCCGTCCTTGGTTTGGAATTCCGGCCAGCCGATCAGCCCGTCCTGCGGGTTGAGCCAGACCTCCCATTCGCCGGCATCGGCGGGGGTGACCTCATCGAACAGGGAGAAGTAGCGGCATTCGTCGGGCTGGCCGCTGGCGTCCAGATGCAGCTGGAACATGCCGCGGCGGTCGTCCAGGTGCAGGCGGACGAAGCTGCCCATATTCGGGCGGCCGACCGCGGCGACGGACATGCGGCCTTCGGGGGAGGCTGCCGGGGGCGTGACCCTGGTGGCGCCCGCGGCGAGGATGAAGGGGGAGAGGTCGGCGGTGAGGACCATGCCGACGCGGAAGCTGCGCTTGATGGCTGCTTCGGTGACCAGCCTGTTCACGTCCGGGTTTCTTTCCTTGCTGTCCCGGAGGTGGGTTCGCGTGGCGCGCCAGGCGAGCCACCCGGCGCCGCCGATCAGGAGAAGGCTGAAGGTGATGCCGAACAGGCCCATGCCGCCGCCTTCCGTGCTGGGGGTGCGCTGCTTGCCGGTATCGGCGGTGGCGATCTCCGGCGGGATGCCGGGTGGGACTTCGACCCAGCCGGTATCGGGCGCCGCACCCGGGGGGGCGCGCTGGTCGAGTTCGGCGAGCTTGCGGCGGAGGTCGGCGTTGTCCTGTGCCAGGGCGTCGGCCTGCTGGCGCCATTGCTGCACGCCGGGGTCGGTGCGGTGGCTGCGGAACCAGTCGGTGGTCCCTGGCCGGGTGAGGTTGTCCAGCATGAACCAGAGGAACAGCCCGTCCCAGATGCCGAAGCTGCGCGGGGCGGCGGCGGCGTAGGCGGGTGGGGCCCAGCCCTGTTGGCCGAACCAACCGCCGCCTTGCGGCGGGGGGGCGGAGCTGGGGGTGCGCGAGCCACCACCGCCCCACCAGCTGCCGCCGCTGCTGGCGGACGGGGCGGGGCGCGAAGGCTGCTGCGGTGCGGGGCGCAGGGCCTCCTGGCGGCGCTGCTCGGTTGCCTGTTGCTGGCGCAGGGAATCGGCGGCGCGTTGGCGGGAGATGGATTGATCGCCGGCTGAAGGGGCGCCGCGGAACAGGGAGGTTCCCGAGGGGGCGGAGGGGCGGGCGTAGCCGCCGCTGGTGGAGGGGGTGCGGGGGGCGGGGCGGGAGGGGGCGGAGAAGGACGGGGTGCGGACGGAGGGGCGGGAATAGCCGCCGCTGGAGCGGCCGCCGCCGGCGCGGGCCCAGGCATCGGAGGCGGCGCCAGCCACAACGAGGCCGGCGGCGGTCGGCGGGAGCCAGGGGGTGGCTGCCTGCCAGACCGGAGCGGCCGCCAGGCTGGCGGCGGTGAGCGCGGCGAGGAGGCGCTTGCGGAGCGTCATCGTGGTTCCATGGCTACGGCCCTGCGCAACGCCTGGGCAGGTCCCTTCGCTCCCGCCTGAGGTGGGCCCGCCTGAAGTGGGGATGGGTGGGCGATGGTTCCAGGGGTCAGGCCAGGCCGTAGGTGCCGCGTTCCAGGGCGGCGAGCAAGGCCAGGGCCTTGGGGTCGGCGAAGGGCATGCTTTGGGTGAGGATGAGCCCGGCGATTCCAGCCGTGGGGTCGAGCCAGAAATAGGTGTTCACCAGGCCGGCCCAGGCGAGGCTGCCGGCGCTGCGGCCGTTGGGGCCGGGCTGCGTGTTGATGAGGAAGCCGAGGCCCCATTTCTGCTCCATGCCGGGGAACATGTCGCAATCGTAGCTGCTGCTGGGCATGGCGCTGACCATGGGGACGACGCGGTTTTCGCCGATGTGGTTGCGGGCCATGTCTGCGACGGTTTCCGGGGCGAGGATGCGGGCGCCGTCCAGCGTGCCGCCGCGGAGGAGCATGCGCAGGAAGCTTGTGTAGTCCCCGGCGGTGCTGACGAGGCCGCCGCCGCCGGCGAGGAAGCCGGGGCCGTTGCCGGCGGGGCGCTGGCCGGCGCCGAGCGAGCCATCGGGCTGGCGCTGGTGGACGGCGACGAGGCGGGGGCGCTGGGCGTCGGAGAGGGTGAAGGTGGTGTCGGCCATGCCGAGCGGGCCGGTGACGTGGGTGGCGAGGTATTCGTCGATCGCCATGCCGCTGGCCGCGGCAACGGCGTGGCCGACGACGTCGGTGGAGATGCTGTAGTTCCAGCGTGTGCCGGGGTCGAACAGGAGGGGGAAGCGGGCGAGTTCGTCCACGCTGGTGGGGCGGCCGGGGAGGCCGAGGGCATCGGTGGCGCGCTTGAGATCGGCGTTCCAGACGTCGTAGCCGAAGCCGGAGGTGTGGGTGAGCAGGTGGCGCAGGGTGATGGGGCGGGCGGCGGGGCGCAGGATGGGCATGGGGCCTTGGAAGCCCTCCAGCACCATCGGGGCGGCGAGGTGGGGGAGCATGGCGGCGATGGGGGCATCGAGGCTGAGCTTGCCGCGCTCGACCAGCTGCATGGCGGCGACCGAGGTGATCGCCTTGGTCATGGAGGCGAGGCGGAAGATGGAATCGGGGCGGAGCTTGGCGCCGGTGGAGAGGTCTGATGTGCCGAAGCAGCCCTGGTAGAGCGTTTCGGAGGCAGTGGTGACCATGGCGACGGCGCCGGCGATTTCCTGCGCTTCGGTGGCGCGGTGGAGTGCGGCATCGATGGCGGCGGCGTTGACCATGGGTTTCCTCCGGCGGGACGGGGACAGGGTGGCGCGGTTGGGGCGGGTTGGCGAGGGGTGTGGGAATTATATTACGATAACGGAATAAATAGAGCGTGGGTCAGCGGCCCGGGCGGGCGGGCGGAGAAAGCGATCCGGGGGCGTTCGGGCGGCGGGGGACGGGCGGGGGGTGTGGGGAGCCGCTGTGCCGGCGGGCGGCGCGCCGGGCGCATGCCGAGGCCGGGCAGGCCGCGGCAGGCCCAGCCGATCAGGGCGGCGGCACGGCGGGCGCGGCGCAGGGCGCCATGGGGGTTGCGGCGGTACCAGCGCGGGAGATGCGGCGCGTGGACGGCCTGGTCCGGGCGGACGGCGGTACGGTGGTGGGCGGGGAGGGGGGCGGCGGGGATGGCGCGGATCTGGCGTTCCAGTCGGCGCAGGAGGTGGACCACGATGGCGAGCAGCAACGCCTGCAGCACCGCGCCCAGCGAACGGCGCGCAAGCGCGGCCGAACCCTGCGCGGCGATGCGCAAGGCGGCGAACTCGTCGGCCAGATGGGAGGGGTGCAGGTCCATGGGGGGATATATAACTAACATTTATCCGGCGTGCAACCGATTTTTTTCCCGTGCGTACTCAGGGCAGGGGAGACGATCCGGGCCCATCGGCCTCGGCGACGACGACAATGCCTTCGCGCTGGCGGGCCGGCCGGAGAGCGGGCTGCTGTTGCCGGTGGCGCAGTATGATCACGAGGTATGGTCAGGCGGGGCGGAGTAGGCGGGCGGCGGCGGCGCTGGCGCCGAGGCAGAGGGCGAGCACGAGGGCGGTCCAGGCCAGGATCATGACGCTGGCGGACACGCCGTGCAGCACGCTGAGCGCCACCGAGGCGAGGCCGGCGGCGGCGAGGCCCGCGGATAGCAGCGGCAGGCCCGGGCGCAGCGGGGCGGCGCGGCGCAGCAGGACGGCCATGGCCAGGGTGAGCGGCGTGCCGGTCAGGGCCACTGTGGCGAAGCAGTTGGCGAGTTCCGCGGCTTCGATGCCGCCGGGCTGGAGCGGGGCCCAGTTGCCGAGGCAGCCGAGGCCGATGGCGGCGAGCCAGGCGGCGGTGGTGGCCAGCGGCAAGGCGATCCAGCCGCGTGAGCGGTCGGGCGCGGCGAGCATCAGGGCGGCGAGCGCGCCGGCGATGCCGGTGGCGAGCCCGCCGGCCAGGGCGGCGAGGAAGGCGGGATCGGCCAGCCGCTCGGCGAGGTCGCCGCGCGGGCCGCGTGCCACGGCGAGGGCGGCCAGCAATAGGGCGGCAAATCCGAGATAGGCCAGCACGCGGCGCGACGGCGGCGGCAGGCGGCGCACCGGCCTGGCGTGGGCGGCGAGGGCGGCGATGAGGGCCTCGGTGTCGCGGGTCATGACGTGGGGTCCAGCAGGGTGCGCAGGCGGCGCAGGGCGCGGTGGCAGGCGACCTTGAGCGCGGTGGTGGAAAGGCCGGTGCGGGCGGAGGCTTCGTTCAGGGTGAGTTCCTCCAGCTTGAGCAGGCGGACGGCCTGCTGTTCCGCCGGGGTCAGGTGGGTGACGGCGTGGTGCAGGCGGGCGGAAAAGGTTTCATGCTCCGGGGCGAGCGGGGTTTCGCGGCGGGCGTGACGATAGCCCTGGCGTTGCCGGTCGGCGATGCGGGCCTGGGCGATGGCGGCGAGCCAGGGGGCGAAGGGGCGGGCGGGGTCGTAGGCGTGGCGCATGCGGTGCAGCGTGAGCAGGATGTCCTGCACGGCGTCCTCCGCCTCTGCCGCATTGGGCAGGGCGCGGCGGGCGCGGGCGCGCAGGCGCGGGGCGATGGCGGCGAGCAGGGTGGCGTAGGCCCGGCGGTCGCCTTCCTGGGCGCGGGCCATGAGGGCTGGCCAGGCTTCGGGGCCTGGCGGATCATCCGGCGGGGGGGCGTTGGTGGGCGGCATCCTGGTTCCTGCGCATTGCCGCGTGCGGACGGCATGTAACCCAGGACACCGCCGGAGCGAACATCGTTACAGCGCGGCGTGGTGCCGGCGCGCTGGATGGGGAAGAGACCATGATGCAACGGCGTTTCCTGGTGGCGGCGGCCCTTGTGGGCACGGCTTCCATGGCCGGCGCGGCGCGCGCGGCGGGTGACAAGTTCGATGCGGCGGCGTTTGCCGCGACGCAGGCGGCGGGCAAGCCGATCCTGGTGGCGGTGCATGCCGACTGGTGCCCGGTGTGCACGAAGCAGAAGCCGATCCTGTCCAAGCTGGGGGCTGACCCTGACCTGAAGGGGCTGGTGATGTTCGTGGTGGATTTCGATGCGCAGAAGGAGGTGGCGCAGCGTTTCGGGGCGCAGAAGCAGAGCACGCTGATCGTGTTCCGCGGTGCAGCGGAGCGTGACCGGTCCGTGGGTGTGACCGACGAGGCGGCGCTGAAGGCGCTGCTCGCCAAGGCGATGGCCTGACGGCGATGGAAGCGGGGGTCGGCAGCCTGGGTCTGGGCTTTCTGGCGGGCCTGCTGTCGACGCTCTCGCCCTGCGTGCTGCCGCTGCTGCCGCTGGTTCTGGGCGGGGCGGCGGCGGCCCATCGCTGGGGAGCGGCGGCGCTGGCGGCGGGGCTGGTGGTGTCGTTCGTGGGCGTGGGGCTGTTCGTGGCGACGATCGGCTTTTCGGTGGGGCTGGACGCGGATGTGTTCCGCGCCGGCTCGGCCGTGCTGCTGGCCGGGCTGGGCCTGGTGCTGCTGAGCGGGCCGCTGCAGGCGCGCCTGGCGATGGCGGCCTCGGGCGTCGGCGATGCGGGCAACCGGCTGCTGAACCGGCTGGCGCCGGGCGGGCTGTGGGGCCAGGGGGTGATCGGGCTGGTGCTGGGGGCGATCTGGTCCCCGTGCGTGGGGCCGACGCTGGGGGCGGCTTCGGTGCTGGCAGCGCAGGGGCGGGATCTGGGCGCGGTGGCGGCGGTGATGGCGGCGTTCGGGCTGGGGGCGGCGCTGCCGCTGGCGCTGGTGGCCGTGCTGTCGCGCGAGGCGCTGAAGCGTTGGCGGGGGCGGATGCTCGGGGCCGGGCAGGCGGGCAAGAGCGTGCTGGGCGCGGGTGCGCTGGCGGTGGCCGGGCTGATCCTGACCGGGTGGGACAAGGCGCTGGAGGCGGCGCTGGTGCGGGCCTCTCCGGCGTGGCTGACGGATTTGACGACGAAATTTTAGCAAGACTCTTCTTTTTCTGAAGAAAAAGAAGCAAAAAGACTTTTATTCGTTTGGATGCGGCGCGGCCTCGTTCAAACGAATAAAAGTTTTTTGGTTCTTTTTTTCAAAAAAGAACGCGCTTGCTTCCTAGAGCACGAACCAGCTCGACCGTACGGGGCCAGCCAGCGCCAGGGTGATGGTGAGGTCCGCCGCCGGATCCGCGTTGACGTTGCCTTGCACCAGCAGCATGCCGCCGCCGAGATCCTGCCAGCGGAGTTCGCCGGGGGTGCCGCTGAAGGGGGCGGTGCCGATGGAGGTGAAGGCGTCGTTGGCCAGGGTGCCGGCGATGGCATCGATGCGCGAGAGGTCCAGGCGTTCGCCGTCGGCCGGGTTGAAATCGGTGAAGGCGAAGCTGTTGCCGGGGCCGATGGCGGTGGGGAGGAAGCGGAACTGGTCGCGCCCGGCGCCGGCGGTGATGCTGTCTTGCCCCTGGCCGAGGACGAAGAGGTCGGCGCCCTCGGTGCCGGAGAGGCTGTCGTTGCCGGTGGTGCCGGTGATGGTGTCGTCGTCGACGACGATGCCGCGGGCGGTGGCGACCGCGATATCGGCGCCGGAGCCGTTGGACAGGGTGACGTTGAAGCTTTCGTTCAGTTCGGCGCGGCGGTCTGCGGCGATGTTGACGGTGATGGTTTGGGTGGTGACGCCGTTGGCGAAGACGAGGTCGCCGGAGGGCAGGACGCCGCCGGCGAAATCGTCGGCCGAGATGGGCAGGGTGCCGGCGACGGTGCCTGGGGTGACGTTCCAGCTGACGACGGCGATGGTGTTGAGGAAGCCGCTGCGGGTGACGGTGAAGGTCATCGGCGTGGTGCCGGCGTTGCCTTCGGCGGCGAAGACGGCGTTGGGGCCGATGGTGAAGCGCGCATCGTCGTTCATGATGACGCCCTTGGCCACGCTGTTGCCGAGATGGGCGCCGCCGGTGGGGTTGGAGAGCGTGACCTGGAAGCGCTCGTTGAATTCCACGATGCGGTCGGGCGCGACCGGGATGATGAGTTCCTTGCGGACCTCGCCTTCGGCCCAGGTGACGGTGCCGGAGGGCAGGACGCCGCCGACGAAATCCGCACCGTTGGCGGGCAGGGTGCCGGGGCCTTCCAGGCCCTGGACCGACCAGGCAACGGTCTGGCCGGCGGGCGTCGCGCTGTTGCGGGTGAGGATGTAGATGTAGGGCGAGACGATGTCGTTCGCCTCGTAGCCGACGTTGTTCCAGTTGGAGATGGTGATCTCGGAATCGTCGGCCAGGATGGTGCCGAAGGCGGTGTCGTTGGTGATGGTGGCGCCGGCGGAGGGGACCTGGAGGACGACCTTGAACCAGTCGTCCGGCTCGTACTCGATGTCGCCCTTGGTCTGGACGGTGATGGTGCGGGTGGTGTCGTTCGGGCCGAAGGTGAGGCTGCCGGAGGGCAGGACGCCGCCGACGAAATCCGACGCCTCGGCGCCGTAGGGCTGCACAGCCCAGTCCACCGTGGCGGTGGGGCCGGCACCGCGGCGGGTGGCGGTGAAGGTGAAGGTTTGGGTGCCGCTATGGCCCTCCGTGCGGGTGACGGTTTCCGCGACGAGGGCGAGGTTGACGTCGTCGTTGAGGACCGCGGCGCTGGCGAAGGCGGTGCCGATGGTGGCGCCGGGCGAGGCATCGGAGAGGGTGACGCCGAAGCGTTCATTAAATTCGCCGATGCCGTCGGCGGCGATGTTGACGGTCACGCTGGCCTTGGTTTGGCCCGCGGCGAAGCTGACGCGGCCGAAGGGCAGGACGCCACCGGCGAAATCGGCGAGATCGGAGGGGACGGTTCCGATATCGACGGCGCCGGCGGCGGACCACTCGGCGCTGACGGCGGTGGAGGTGACGCCGGAGCGCGTGACGGTGAAGGTGAAGGGGGTGGTGCCGCCGGGGCTGCCGGGGGTGGTGCCTTCGGCGCGGGTGACGCCTGCGCCGGAGATGGCGAGGATGGCCAGGCCATCCGTGTCGTCGTTGACGATGGTGGCCATGGCATTGGCCTGGCTGATGGTGGCGCCGGCGGTGGGGCTGTTCAGCGTGACGGCGAAGCGTTCGTTCTGCTCGCCGGTGGTGTCGGCCGCAACGGCGACGGTGACTGTGGCCTTGGTTTGGCCGGCGGCGAAGCTGACGGTGCCGGAGGGGAGGGTGCCGCCCGTGAAATCCGCGGCATCCGCCGGGGCGGTGCCGATGCCGATGGCGCCGGCGGCGGACCAGCCGACGGTGAAGGGCGTGGCGGTGGCGCCGGTGCGGGTGATGGTGAAGCTGTAGGCGGTGCTGCCGCTGTTGCCTTCGGCCGCGCTGGCGCTGGCGGCGGCGATGGAGAGGCTGGGCTGGTCGCCGGGGGCGGCTTCGGCGAAGGCGAGGCGGCCGATGGTGCCGCCGTAGAGGTTGGCGTAGTAGAGCGCGCCGTCGCCGCCCTGGACCATGTAGATCGGGCCGTAGTCGCCGGGCCAGTCGGTGAGGAATTCGATGTCGGTTCGGTTGGTGGTGCTGACGGAATAGAGGTTGCCGCCGACGAAATCGGAGAAGACGAAGCTGTTGGCGAGGCCGGCCGGAACGTTGTCGCTGGGCAGGACCACGCCGCTGGCAATGATGGCCTGCAACGGGTAGCCCAGCGCCGCGGAGCTGTGGGAGAAGGCGCGATAGGCCGGGGTGACGATGGTGGTGCCGTTGGCGACCGCGGCATAGAAATCGGCGGCACTGGCGAAATCGCGGTATTGCGGGGTGGCGAAGAGGGTGCCGGCATCTGCGCCCTCATAGAACGGCCAACCGAAATTGGCGCCGGGGCCGGCCATGTTGATCTCTTCGAAGGCGAACCAGCCGACATCGGCGATGAAGAGGTTGCCTTCGGCATCGAACGCGCCGGAGAAGGGGTTGCGCAGGCCGTATTGCCAGATCTTGGCGCGGTTGGCGTCGAGATCCTCGGCCTGGTTGGCGAAGGGGTTGTCGGCGAGGCCCCGGCCGGTGATGGGGTCGATGCGCAGGACCTTGCCGGAGAGGCTGTCCAGCGACTGGACATCGGGGGTGCGGGGATCCGGGTAGTCGTAGGAGGTGCCGTCGCCGGTGAAGGCGTAGAGCATGCCGTCGGGGCCGAAGAGCAGGCGGCCGCCGGCGTGGGACAGGTTGTCGACCTTGAGGTAGTCCTGCTTGAAGCCGTTGATCACGCGGTCATCCGCATCGGAGACGCGGTCTGACGCGATGGCGGCGGAATGGACGATTTCCGTGTAGTTCAGCGCGCCCTGGCCGCTGATGTCGGCCAGCGACTGGCCGGCGGCGCCGATGAGGACGACCTCGCTGCCCGGGACGATGGTGCGGTAGCCGGTGGCGGCATCGGCGGTGTAGCGGACGAGGTGGGCATAGCGGTTGCCGACGCCATCGGCCCCGGCGGCGCCGGAGGTGGCGGCGGTGTCGGCGGGGTCCACGGTGAAGAAGGCGTAGACATAGGGATTGTTGGCGAAATCGGGGTGGAGGACGACATCCATCAGGCCGCGGTCGCCGGCATTGTTCACCTGCTGGCGCAGGTCCAGGAAGGTGGAGATCTGGCCGGTTTCGAGATCGGCGACGCGGATCACGCCGTCCTTCTCGGCGATGTACACGGTTTGTGCATCGAGCGGGGAGAAGGCGAAGCGGACGGGGCGGGTGAGATCCGTAACGAGGGTGGTGAGCGTGGTGTCGTAGGGGGAGATGAGGGGGGGCTCGGCCGGCGGCGGCGGGGCGGGGGTTTCGTCGTCCAGGATGGTGATGCGGTTGGTGCGCGGGGCGGAAAGCTCGGCGCCGGTGGCGCTGATGAGGGTGAAGGTGAAGAGCTCGCTTGCTTCGCCCAGCGCGTCGTTCAGGATCTGGATCGGGACGAGGATGGAATTGGCGCCATCCGGCATGACAATGTTGCCGTTGGTGCCGATGTAGTCCAGGCCCGGCGAGGCCGAGTCGGCGAAGATGCCGTACTCGATGGTGACGGCGCCGGCGGTGGAGCCGGAGCGGACGATCTCTATGTTGATCGTGGTGTTGGATTCGCCGATGGCGGTTTCGGTTCTGCGGAGAAAGATGCTGCCAGCCATCGGTTCGTTTCCTTGCCCGGGCACGGACCGTGCCGCAGCGATATTATCGCACGGCGTGCGGCCGTGGGCACCCGGTGCGAGTGCCCAACGGCCGCATATTCCCAAATTGTGATCGGGAGATTACCGGCCGATCGCGTAGCCCTGCATGCCGCGCGGGTTGGCGCCGGCGAACATCTGGCCATCCGGTTCCAGCCGGGCGCCGGAGAGGCGGCCTTCGCTCCAGGGCTCGCCCAGGCTGGCTTCGTGGCCGCGGGCGATGAGGGCGTCCCGCACCGAGGTGTCGAACCGGCCTTCGAGGACGAGCTTGTTGGGGCGGGCGACGCGGGGCCAGAAGCTGCTGGTGAAATGCTCCGAGTGGAAGCAGGGGGCGTCGATCGCCTGCTGGATGGTGAGGTTGTGGTGGACCATGCGCAGGAACATGACCAGCTGCCACTGGTCCTGCTGGTCGCCGCCCGGGGTGCCGAAGCTGAGCCAGGCGCGGCAGTCGCGCAGGGCCATGCTGGGGGAGAGCGTGGTGCGGGGGCGCTTGCGCGGGGCCAGGGTGTTGGGGTGGCCGGGCTCCAGCCAGAACATCTGGCCGCGGGTGGAGAGCGGGAAGCCGAGCTCGGGGATGACGGGGGAGGATTGCAGCCAGCCGCCCGACGGGGTGGCGCTGACCATGTTGCCCCAGCGGTCGATGATGTCCACGTGGCAGGTATCCCCGCCCATGGCGCCAAGGCGGGCGACGGTGGGCTCGCCGACGCCGGGGGCGCGGGTGAGGAGTTCGATGCGCTTCACGGCGGCGGCGAGATCGACCTGCGGCGTGAAGCCGGGGATGGTGCCGGGGCGGAGCTCAGTGCTGGCGCGGTCGGTGATGAGCTTGCGGCGTTCATCGTTGTAGCCGTCGCTGAGCAGGTGATCGAGCGGGACCTGCACCTGCTCGGGGTCGCCGTAATAGGCCTCGCGGTCGGCGAAGGCGAGCTTCATCGCCTCGGTGAGGGTGTGGACGAAGTCGGGGCCGTTCGGGTCCATGGCGGCGATGTCGAAGCCCTTGAGGAGGGCGAGGGATTGGAGGAGGGCGGGGCCCTGGCTCCAG
Organism: Acetobacteraceae bacterium; assembly: GCA_044358135.1. Lineage (GTDB taxonomy): Bacteria > Pseudomonadota > Alphaproteobacteria > Acetobacterales > Acetobacteraceae > CAMDGX01. The sequence goes on from JBIKOJ010000071.1 coordinate 21,846, forward strand.
ACGCCGACCTTCAGCACCGTGTGGCCGTGGTAGTCGTAGGACACGGGATCTTCGACGGAGGCGGCCCAGCGGGCCATGTCGTCGCTGGTGAGCAGGCCGCGGTGGCGGCGGCCGGAGGAATCCAGGATGTCCTGCGTGCCGTAGAAGCGGCCGATGGCCTCGGCGACCCAGCCGCGGTACCAGGCGTTGCGGATGCTGTCGATGCGGGCTTCGCGGGTGGCGCCGCTGGCTTCGCGGACCAGGCGCTGCCAGGTGGCGGCCAGGGCGGGGCGGCGGAACAGGGCGCCGGGGGCGGGGGTGTTGCCGCCGGGGAGCCAGACCTCGGCGGAGGTTTTCCATTCCTGCTCGAACATCGGGCGCATGGATTCGATGGCGGCGGGAATGCGCGGGACGAGGTGGACGCCGTTCACCGCGTAGCCGATCGCGTATTCGATGATGTCGGCAAATTCCATCGTGCCCCAGTCGCGCAGCATCAGCATCCAGGCATCGAAGCTGCCGGGGACGACGGCGGGGAGGAGGCCGGTGCCGGGGACGAGATCAAGGCCCAGCTCGGCGAACTTGGCGGGGGTGGCGGCATCGGGGGCGCCGCCCTGGCCGCAGATGACGTGCTGCCGGTTGGCCTTGGCATCATGGATGATGATGGGGGCGTCGCCGCCGGGGCCGTTCAGGTGGGGCTCGGCCACCTGCAGGGTGAAGCCGGCGGCGGCGGCGGCGTCGAAGGCGTTGCCGCCGCGCTCCAGCACGGCCATGGCAACCGCGCTGGCGAGCCAGTGGGTGGTGCCGACGACGCCGAAGGTGCCGGCGATTTCTGGGCGGGTGGTGAACATGGCGGGCATCCCGTGCGTGAGTGGGGGGAGGGTAGCGCGGCGGGGCGATGGGGCCAAATCGGGCCGTTGCCGGCTTGGGGCGATGGCGGCACACTCGGGGCACGCAACCAAATGGGGAAACGTGCCATGGCCGCTTTTTATGAACTGCGCCAATACAAGATCCAGCCGGGCAAGATGGCCGAGTGGCTGGAGTGCATGGAGAAGGAGATCATCCCGTTCCAGGTGGGCAAGGGAATGGTGATCACCGGCTCTTTCCGTGGCGAGACGGATGAGAGCGTTTACGTGTGGATCCGGCGCTTCGAGAGCGAGGAGCAGCGGGTGCAGCTCTACAAGGACGTGTACGAGAGCGATTTCTGGAAGAACACGATCGCGCCGCGGATTCCGGCGTTGCTCGACCGGTCTGGCACCGTGGTGCAGCGGATTGTGCCGACGTCGCGTTCCGTCGCGCAGTAAACCCACATGCTGGTGGTCGTCGTTGGGCCGTCCGGGGCGGGCAAGGATACGTTGATGGCCCGTGCCCGGGAGATGCTTGGCGACGACCCGCGCTTTCGGTTCGTGCGGCGCGAGATCACGCGGCCGGCGGAGGCGGGGGGCGAGGATCATATCGCGGTGACGCCCGAGGCGTTCGCGGCGCGGCGGGATGCGGGGGCGTATGCGCTGTCGTGGGAGGCGCATGGGCTGGGGTATGGAATACCGGCCGATGTGGCCGGGGATGTGGCGGCCGGGCGGGTGGTGATCGCGAATATCTCGCGGGCCAAGATCGCGGAGGCAGCTTTGCGGTTCCCCGTGCTGGCGCTGGAGAT
>JBIKOJ010000072.1:0-23436 GCA_044358135.1 Acetobacteraceae bacterium
AGCCACCACCCTCTCCCGCAAATCGACCGACAGCGCCTTGGACATGCCTGTCGGCCTCCTCGCCGACAGGAAGCTTGAATCAGATTGGGCCCGCGTTGGGGAATCCTCTCGAATCACTCAGATCGGAAACTGCTCTAGGGCGTTTTTGGTGGATCGCCTGCGGCCTGCACTGTGCCTGCGATAGGGGGCAGCCAGTGTTCCCGCCGCACCACCCAGCCTTCGCGGCTGGGGGGCAGGTCTCCCGGTGCTTCGTCCACCGCGCCCAGCGCCACTTCCACGCCGTCGTCGTCCAGGTGGAACAGGCGGGTGCCGCAGGTGGGGCAGAAGCTGCGGCCGTTCCAGGTGGCGTAGGAGCCGGTGACGGTGAAGGCGGGGCGGGGCCAGTCGGCGTAGTGGAAGAAGGGCGCACCGGTGGCCTTGCGGCACTTGGTGCAGTGGCAGAGGCCCACTTTCAGCGGCGGGCCGCGCAGTTCGAAGCGCACGGCACCGCAGGCGCAGCCGCCGCGGCGCAGGCGCTGGCCGGTGGCATCGGTGCCGGGGCCGGGATCCCAGACGGGTTCGTCGTCAGGCATGGGGTGTTCTCCGCATCCGCTGGGGCAATGCGGGCGGAGGGCGTTGGGTTCAGCAGCCGGGCTTGGGGACGGTGAGTTCCGTGAGCTTGCCCGCCAGGACGTAGTCGCCGAAATCCATGCTGAGCTGGTCGGCGATGCCGTTTTCCCAGTAGCGCATGCCGACTTCGTATTCCGGCTGCTGGTTGCCGCCGCTGCGTTCGAAGAAGGCAATGCGGACGCGGACGCTGGACAGCGGGGTGAGGGCGGGCCAGTTGGTGGCGGCGGGGGCGGCCACGGCGGTGATGGCGGCGGTGCTGTCTTGCGCGCCTTCGGCGCTGGTGCCGTCGAACAGCGGGATGGCGATGAAGCGCTTGCCTTCCTTGGCGGCTTTCAGGATGGCTTCGGTATGGGCCGTGGGGAACATGGTGCCGGCGGGAAGCTCCTGGGTGGTGTCGACCGGCTGGGTGTAGGTGGCGCGGCCGGGGCCACCGATGGCGTTGAGCGTGGCGGCGCCGGCGAGGTCGTTCACCACGGCGTCTTCCGTGGTTTGGCGCAGGCGGAAGCGCATGCGCAGCCCGTCCTTGCTTTCCCAGGTGGTGTAGTCCGACGTGAGGTCGATATCGTTGCCGTCGCGGCTGGTGACGGTGATGGCCAGGCGCTGGCGGATGGCCCAGGCGTCGCAGGCGTCGATCACTTCGAAGCCCATGGTGCCGCTGGCGCCGACGATGTCGCCGCGGGCGGATTCAAGGGTGAGGGTGTAGAGCGCGCGGTGCCCGGCGATCTCGACGGCGGCGGCGGCCAGCGGCGCGAGCAGGGCGGCGGCCCAAAGGACGGCGACGCTGCGGGCGGCGACGCTGTGCGGCAGAGCGGGCCGAAGGAAGGCGGGCAGGCGCATGCGCGAAACTCCGGTATCGTCTTCTCACAATAGGTAGCCCGTCGCCCGTGCGCCAGCGCGTGTCAGCCCAGAAAACGCACGATCACGCCACTTGCGCGCGCTGTGAGCATGGTTTGGGGCGCCTGGCCGAGCAGGCGGGCGATGGCGGCGTTACCATCCTGCGTACGGATTGAGATGCCGAGGATGGCGGGCAGGGCTGGCAGGTGGGCGCCGGGCAGCAGGCGCCGGGTGGCGTCGGGCGGCAGCACGCGGACGCTGCCGTGCGGCAGGCGCAGGGCCACGCCGCCCATGGGGTCTGGCACCACGGGGCGGCCGGCGGCGCGGGACAGGCGGGCGGCGAAGGCGGCGGGGGGATCGGCGGCCACGATCACCTCCTGCAGTGCGATGGCCTGGTTGGGGTGGGCGAGGAACGGCGCCTGCCAAACGAGGCCTGGCGTGAGGTGGCGCAGCAGTTGGAGGCGGGGGTCGGCCTCGGCGAGCGGTATGCGGGCGAAGGCGGCTTCGCCCTCGGCCGGGGGCGCGGGGCGGCTGGAGCGGGAGAGGGAGGCGGCAAAGCCGGCGCGCTGGAGGCGGGCCAAGGCGGCGTTCTCGTCGTCGGTGGCCAGGGTGAGGACGTGGATGCCGGTGTGGTGGGCGAGGAAGCGGGTGATGGTGCCGCTGGGCCTGGCCGGGTCGATGGTGGCGAGGAGTTCGATATAGCCCTCGCGCAGCATGATGTTGCGGTTGCCGGTTCCGGTGGGGGTGCCGTCGGACATGTGCGGCAGCAGGGGCTGGACGGAGAAGCCGAGCGCTTCCCATTCGGCTGCCGCCGCGCCGAGTTCCGGCACGGCGACGCCGACATGGTCGAGGCCGGTGGCCAGGCCGCTCATGGTGCGGCTTCGTATTTCTCCAGGTGCCATTCGGCCGACTCCTGCGCTGCTTCGGCGTACCATTGCTCCATCAGCGGGTGCGCCCGTACGGCGGCGCAGTATTCCTGCGCGGCGGCGGAGAGGGGCGGTTGGTAGGTGAGCAGGCGGCAGACCACCGGGGCATACATCACGTCGGCATTGGTGAAGGCGGCGCCGAACAGGTAGGGGCCGCCGGCGCCGAAGCGGGCACGGGTGTCGGCCCAGAGTGCGCCGATGCGGGCGATGTCCGCCGCGGCGCCGTCGGTGAGGCATGTGCCGGCCGCTCCCTGACGGAACAGGGTCATCGGCATGGCCATGCGCAGCTCGCGGAAGCCGGCGTGCATCTCGCTGGCGATGGCGCGGGCATGGGCGCGGGCGACGCGGTCAGCGGGCCAGAGGGTGGGCGAGACTTCGGCGCAGTATTCGGCGATGGCCAGGCTCTCCCACAGCCTGGCGCCCTGGTGTTCCAGATAGGGCACGGTGCCGCCGGGGGAGACGGCCTTGACGCCCGGGGTGGTGCCGCCGGCCAGGGGGATGACGACTTCGGCGACATCGAGCCCGGCCAGCTTCACCGGCAGCCAGCCGCGCAAGGACCAGGAGGAGTAGCGCTTGGTGCCGATATAGAGCGTGCCGTCAGTCACTTCAGGATGTCCTTGTTGACCACGTTTTCCGCTTCCGGCCTGCCGTCGATGGCCGACAGGATGTTGCGCACGCAGGCCACGGCCATGCGGTCCAGCGCCTCCTGCGTCACGCCGGCCATGTGGGGGGCGAGGATGACGTTCGGCAGGTCGAAGAGCGGGTTCCTGGGGGCAGGCTCGGTTTCGAATACGTCGAGACCGGCGCCGGCGAGGGTGCCGGTGGTCAGCGCCGCGTGGAGGGCCGGCTCGTCGATGATGCCGCCGCGGGCGGTGTTCACCAGGAAGGCGCCGGGCTTCATCTTCGCCAGCCTTGCGGCGTTGAACAGGCCGATCGTGTCCGGCTTCTTGGGGCAGTGGATGGAGACGAAATCGGCGCGCGCGAGGGCGGCATCGAGGTCCGGCGCCGGGGTGCAGAAGCGGGCGCGGATCATGTCTTCAGCCACGAAGGGGTCGTGGATGTGGACATCCATCTCCAGCGCGCGGCAGCGGGCGGCGAGGCGGGTGCCGATGCGGCCGAAGCCGACGATGACCAGCGTCTTGCCGTAGAGGTCGAACATCTTGTGGGCGAACTTGCCGGGCCAGTTGGCCTCGCGGACGATGCGGTCCTGCGCGGTGCCGTTGCGGGCCAGGTGGAACATGAAGAACAGCGCCTGCTCCGCCACGCTGACGGAATTGGCGGTGCCGGCGATGAAGAGCGGGATGCCGCGGGTGGAGAGGGCCGGCACGTCCACCGCGTCGTAACCCACGCCGATGCGGCTGACGACTTCGAGGTGTGGCGCGGCGGCGACGGCGGCGGCGGGGAAGGGGCGGCCCCAGAGGGCGACGCCGGCGGCGGTGGCCAGCATCTCGTGGAAGGTCTCAGTGGAGAGCTCGGGGCCGAAGGGCACCGGCTCCAGGTCATCCCGCCCCTCCAGCACGGCCCAGCCGGCCCGCGCCATTTCGGTGGGCAGCAGGATCTTCTTGCGGTTCACGGCCATCAGCTCTTCCTCCCGGCGTCGTTGGCGGAAGGTGCGGCCGTTCCGCCTCCTCGTGCAAGACGCCGGCAGGCGTCGGAGCAGAATTTCACCGCGTCCCAGTCCTTCGCCCATTTCTTGCGCCAGGCGAAGGGGCGGTGGCAGGCGGCGCAGGGCTTGGTGGGCAGGTCCGCCTTGCGGCGCATGCGGGGCATCAGCGGGCTGCGGCCGGGGCGGCGGGGGCCGCCGGTGGGGTGGCGCGGCGGATCAGCAGCAGCATGGCCAGCGAGGGGAAGGTGAGGTAGCTCAGCAGGCGGAAATCGTTGCTGTAGGCGATGATCGCCGCCTCTCGGCTGACCATGGCGTTCAGCCGCGCCACGCCCTGCTGCGTGTTGGGATCGTAGAGTTCCGCGGTGCGCGGGGAGGCGTGCATGGGCCGGCCATAGGGCGTGACGGTGGCCGACAGCCCGGCCTGGGAGGCCTGCATGCCGCTGACCAGCATGAAGGAGGTGACCGAGATGCCGGCCGCACCCCCGATGTTGCGGGCGAGCGCCTGCAGGGCGGCGGCATCGCCGCGGAACTGGGCCGGCAGGGTGGTGAAGGCCAGCACCGTCAGCGGGTTGAAGATGCAGCCCATGCAGAAGCCCTGGATCGCCATGCCGGCGACCAGGGTCGGGATCGGCACTTCCGGTGTCCATGTGCTCATGTCGCGCAGGGCCCAGCCGAGCAGCAACAGGCCGAAGCCGACCATGTAGCGCTGGTCCACTCGGGTGCCGAGCTTGCCGGCGATCAGCATGGCGCACACCGTGCCCATGCCGCGCGGGGCCAGCAGCAGCCCGGTATCGGCCACGGGATAGCCGGACAGGCGCTGCAGATAGGGCGCCAGCAGCGCCGAGCTGGAAAGCAGGATCGCCATGGTGAACAGCATCATCACCAGCCCGCCGGTGAAATTGCGGTCCCTGAACATGGCCGGCGGGATGAACGGCTTCTGCGCGGTGAACATGTGCACCAGGAACAGGTAGAAGCCGAGCCCGGCCAGCACCGCCTTGGCGATGATTTCGCTGGAATCGAACCAGTCCTCCGACTGGCCGCGGTCCAGCATCAGCTGCAGCATGCCGATGGCCAGGGCCAGGGCGGCGAAGCCCGTCCAGTCGAAGCGCAGGTCGGGCTTGGTGGGGGTTTTCGGCATGAACAGGGCGAGGCCGGTGACCGCGATGATGCCGAAGGGCAGGTTGACGTAGAACACGAAGCGCCAGGACAGCGTGTCGGTGAGCAGGCCGCCCAGGGTGGGGCCCATGATCGGGCCGACCATCACGCCGATGCCGAAGATCGACATGGCCTTGGCGCGCTGCTCGAAGGGGAAGATGTCGAGCATGGTGGCCTGGGAGAGCGGCACGAGGGCGGCGCCGGTCATGCCCTGGAGCACGCGGAACAGCACCATCTGTTCCAGCGACTGCGCCGCGCCGCTCATCATCGAGAAGGCGGTGAAGCCGGTGATGCAGACGATGAACAGGTTCTTGCGCCCGAAGCGCTGGGCGAGCCAGCCGGCCGGGGCGGTCATGATGGCGGAGGCGATGATGTAGCTGGTCAGCACCCAGGTGGTCTGGTCCAGCGTGGTGTTCAGGCTGCCCTGCATGTAGGGCAGCGCCACGATGGAGATGGTGGAATCCAGCACCGTCATCATCGTGGCCATCATCGCGCAGCCGGCGATCAGGGGGCGATGGCGGACGGCGGAGGGCGCGGAGCCGCTCATGCGCGGGTCAGCGCGAGGGGGAGGCGGCGGCGCGGGCGGAATCGGCCTTGCCGCCGGAGGGGATGGCGGCGGGGCGGCCGGGTGGGGCGGGCGGAAGCGGCGCGCGCGGGGCGGCGGGCGGGCCGGGGGCGGTCACCTTCTTCATCATCAGCACCAGCGCCATGCACGGGATGGCCACCAGGCTCATCATCAGGAAGTCGTTGCTGTAGGCGATGATCATCGCCTCCCGGTTGATGATGCGGTCCATCATGACGGCGCCGTGGCGCGTGGTGGCATCGAGGAACCGCATTGCTCCCTCCTCGCCGGGGATCGCGCGGGTGAAGGGGGTGATGCTGGCGGCCAGGCCCGCGTGGCTCGCCTGGATCCAGTGCGACAGGGAGAAGGTGGTGATGGAGATGCCGATCGCCGCGCCGATGTTGCGGCCGAGGCTCTGCACCGCCGCCGCGTCGCCGCGCAGCTGGGCGCCGAGGGTGGAGAAGGACACGACGGTGAGTGGGTTCCAGATCAGCCCCATTGCCACGCCCTGCACCAGCATCATCGCCACCAGCCAGCGCTGGCTGATATCCGGGGTCCAGGTGCTCATGTCGTAGAGGGTGAGGCTGAGCAGGGTGAGGCCGATGGCGATCAGCTTGCGCTGGTCGGTGAAGGTGCCGAGGCGGGAGCAGATCAGCATCGCCGCCATGGTGCCGAAGCCGCGCGGGGCCAGCAGCATGCCGGCATCGGCCACCGGGTAGCCGGACATCTTCTGCAGGTACGGCGCCAGCAGGGTGGAGGAGGACATCATCACGGTGTTGCTGGCGAACATCACCAGCATGGCGGTGGTGAAGTTGCGGTCCCTGAACAGCTCGCGCGGGATGAACGGCTTTTCCGCCGTGAGCATGTGGACCACGAACAGGTAGAGCCCGAGCCCGCCCAGCACGGCGGCAATGATGATCTCGCTGGAGGTGAACCAGTCCTTCAGGGAGCCGCGGTCGAGCATGATCTGCATGGCGCCGACGCCGAGCGCCAGCACGGCGAAGCCGGTCCAGTCGAAGCGCAGCGCGCGCTGGGGCATGCTGGCGGGCATCAGCAGCGCCAGCCCGGCGGTGGCGGCGATGCCCAGCGGCACGTTCACGTAGAACACCCAGCGCCAGTGGAACCATTCCGTGAGGTAGCCGCCCAGGGTGGGGCCCATGATCGGGCCGATCATCACCCCCATGCCGAAATAGGCCATGGCGCGGGCGCGCTGCTCGGCGGGGAAGATGTCCAGCATGGTGGCCTGGGAGAGCGGCACCAGGGCGGCGCCGAAGGTGCCCTGCAGGATGCGGCAGGCGATCATCTGTTCCAGGCTCTGCGCGGCGCCGGCCAGGATGGTGGTGCAGGTGAAGCCGACAATGCAGGTGAGGTACAGGTTCTTGCGCCCGAACCGGTTGGCCAGCCAGCCCACGGGGGCGGTCATGATCGCAGAGACGATGATGTAGGAGGAGATCACCCAGGTGATCTGGTCCATCGTGGCCGAGAGCGAGCCCTGCATGTAGGGCAGCGCCACGATGGAGATGGTGCTGTCCAGCACCACCATCAGCACGCCCATCATGCAGAACATGCTGATCAGCCCGCGGTGCTTCACCGCCGTGCTCATGTCACTCGGCCGCGCTGATGGCCCGGCCGGGGGAGGCGGCCGGGGTGGCTGCTTGGGTGGGTGCAGGTGCTGCGGCGGGTGCGGCGGGCTTGGCAGCCATGGCCGGCGCCACCTGGGGCGGGCGGCGCATCAGGAACAGCAGCAGCAGGGGTGGGATCACCATGAAGCTGAGCATCTGGTAGTCGTTGGCGAAGGCCACGATCGTTGCCTCGCGCGTGATGATCGCATCCAGCAGCCCCGCCCCCTTGGTGGTGGCCGGGTCCAGCAGCCGGTGGGCCGCCTCGCTGCCGACCGTGAAGCGCGGGAAGGGCGTGATGTTCGCGGCCAGGTCGGCATGCGCGGTTTGCGTGTTGCGCGCCAGCATGAAGCTGGTCACCGCGATGCCGATCGCCGCCCCGGTGTTGCGCGACAGGTTCTGCAGCGCGGCCGCGTCGGCGCGGAACTGCGGCGGCAGCGTGGCGAAGGCCACCACCGTCATCGGGTTGAACACGAAGCCCATGCAAAAGCCCTGGATCACCAGCGTAGTGGTGATCAGCGAGGCCGGCATGTCCGGTGTCCAGGTGGTCATGCTGTGCAGGGTCAGGCCCAGGCCGCACAGGCCGAAGGCCATCAGCTTGCGCTGGTCCACGTAGCGCCCGCCCAGGCGCGAGGCGATCACCATCGCCACCATCGTGCCCATGCCGCGCGGCGCCAGCATCATGCCCGCCTCCGATGGGGGGTAGCCCGACAGCTTCTGCAGGAACGGCGCCAGCAGGGCGGAACTCGCCATCAGGATCGCGCCGGTGCAGAACATCATCGCCATGGAGGCGACGTAGTTGCGGTCCTTGAACACGCCGCGCGGGATCAGCGGCTTCTCGGCGGTGAACATGTGCACCATGAACAGGTAGAAGCCGAGCCCGGCCAGCACCGCGCAGGCGATGATCTCGGCCGAGGTGAACCAATCCTCGCTCTGGCCGCGGTCCAGCATCAGCTGGAAGCTGCCGATGGCCAGCGCCAGCACGCCGAAGCCGACGAAGTCGAACTTCATCTCCGGCCGCGCCGTCGCATTCGGCATGAAGAAGATCAGCCCGAAGGTCGCCAGGATGCCGAACGGCACGTTGACGTAGAACACGAAGCGCCAGTGGAACCAGTCGGTCAGGTAGCCGCCCAGAGTCGGGCCCATGATCGGGCCGACCATGATGCCCAGGCCGAAGATCGCCATGGCCTGGGCGCGCTGCTCGAACGGGTAGATGTCCAGCATGGTGGCCTGGGCCAGCGGTGCGAGGGCCGCTCCAAACGTGCCCTGCAGGATGCGGAAGGCCACCATCTGCTCCAGCGTCTGCGCCATGCCGCACAGCACCGAGGTCGCGGTGAAGCCGACCATCGAATAGATGAACAGGTTCTTCCGCCCGAAGCGGTTGGCCAGCCAGCCCACCGGCGCCGTCATGATGGCGGAGACGATGATGTAGCTGCTCAGCACCCAGGTGATCTGGTCCATGGTGGCCGAGAGCGAGCCCTGCATGTAGGGCAGCGCGGTGATGGAGATCGTGGAATCCAGGATCTGCATCAGCACCGCGGTCATCGCGCAGCCGGTCAGCAGGCGCCGCTGCGCCAGGCCCAGCGGAACCGTCGCCGTGCTGATAGGTGCGGCGGCGCCAGACATCTTGTGTTCAGCGCGGCCAGAGGTCCGAGACGTGGCGCACGTGGCCGGTGTCGATCGATACCACCACGCTCATGCCCGCACGCAATTCGGGGTCGCTGGCCGAGCGTTCCACCTTCACCCGCAGCGGGATGCGCTGCACCACCTTCACCCAGTTGCCCGACGCGTTCTGCGCCGGCAGCACTGAGAACTCGGCGCCGGTGGCCGGCGAGATGCTTTCGACGACGCCGCGCCAGACGCGGCCGGGATAGGTATCCACCGTGACCGTCACGGGGTCGCCGATCTTCACGAAGGTGAGGTCGGTTTCCTTCGGGCTGGCCTCCACCCACACGCGTTCGTGCGACACCAGGCCGAAGGCGGCCATGCCGGCGGTGAGGTACATGCCGGGCTGCAGGCTTTCCACCTGGGTGGCGACGCCATCGAACGGGGCGGTGAAGATGGACTTGTTGAGCTGGCGCTCCGCCTCGTCCACCGCGGACTTGGCCAGCAGGTATTGCGGCATCGTGGTCACGTCCACGTCCGGATCGCCGCCGAGGCGGGCGAGCTGCACCTGGGCGTGTTCCTTCAGGCTGGCCAGCGTGGCGATGCTGGCCGCAACGCGGAAGCGCGAATCATCGAAATCGGCCCGGGTGACGCCACCGCCGCGCACCAGGTTGGCGAAGCGCTCCATCGAGGCCTGGTCGGATTGCACCTTGGCCTGATGGGCATCGATGTCGCGCAGCATGCGCTGGTAGTCCACCTTCATGGCGCGCAGCGACAGTTCCACCTGGGCCAGGTTCGCACGGGCGCCATCGAGCGCGATCTGGAACTTGTAGGCATTGAGGCGGAACAGCACGTCGCCCGCCTTCACGCGCTGGCCCTCGCGCACGTTCACCTCAACCACGGTGCCCGATACGTCGGTGCTCACCGCCACCTTGGCCGCGCGCACATAGGCGTTGTCGATGGAAACGTAGCGCCCGCCATGCAGCCAGTAGAAGAAGGAGCCGACCGCCACCACGGCAATGCCGCCCAGCATCAGCAGCGGCCGCAGGATGCGGGAGCGCTGCCGGGCGCGCACGGGCGTTTCCTCCGGGGCGACAAGCCTCGGGGCGGCACCGGATTGGGACATGGCTGATTGGGACATGATCAGACGCGGTCCTGATGGAGTACGGAAAGTGCCTCGGCCGTGGCCGCGGAGGCACGGCGGCGGGGCGAGGGGCGGGAGGCGGGTGGGTGTGGCGTGGCGGCAGAGGAGTCGGCCGGCGCGGTGTCCGCGGGCCGGCTGCGCAGGTCGCCCAGGACATTGGCCTTCATGGCAATAAGGCTATGGCGCACCGTCTCCAGCGCCTCCGGCGCCAAGCCGGCGGTGAGCAGGCGGGACACATCGTCGCGCTCGCCACGCATCTCATCCAGCACGGGAATGGCCGGCGGCAGCAGGTGCAGGCGCCAGATGCGCCGGTCGTCGGGGTCGTCACGCCGTTCCACCATGCCGCGGGCGGCCAGCCGATCGACGAGGCGGGCGACCGTGATCGGCTCCACCTCCATGATCTCGGCCAGTTCCTTCTGCGAGAGGCCCGGCTGCTGCTGCACGCGCCACAGGATCACCCATTGCGCACGGGTCATGCCGTGGGCGCGGGCGCGACGGTCGCCGGCCACGCGCAGCAGGCGGGCGATGTCGTGCAGGAGGAAAAGGAGGTCTGGCTGATCGGGCACGGGGGGGATGATAAGCAGCGTTATCTTCCCGATGCCATGCTTCCTTGCATGCATGCCAAACAAGGCTGGCCAGCGCGCCGGCGGCGGGAACCTACCCCGCCTGCTCCGCGCACCAGGCCCGCCAGGTGTGGCGCAGCGCCGTGCCCAGGTTGCGGCCGAAGCGCGGCGCATCACAGAGCGGGCTGGTCCGCACCTGCTCGCGCAGCCCGGCCCGCAGCCGCGCCAGACCCGGCAGGTCCGACGCCGCCGCCACCGCGCGGGCCACGTAGGCATCGAGGTCCGCCACCACCCAGTCCTGCAGCCCGGCATTGGACATGTGGCTGGCGGAATGGCGGGAGGCGAAGGTCTCGCCGGGTACCGACACCGTCGGCACGCCCATCCACAGCGCCTCGCAGGTGGTCAGCCCGCCACTGTAGGGGAAAGGGTCCAGCACCATGTCGATCTCGTTGTACTGCGACAGCAGCTGGCGGTGCGGCGAGCCGGCGCGCAGTTCGATGCGCCCGGGCGCGATGCCGTGGGCGGCGAAGGCGGCCTGGAAGCGGGCGCAGGTGGCCGCCTCGCCGAACTGGTGCGCCTTCAGCACCAGGCGGGAGCCGGGCACCGCCTGCAGCACGCGCGCCCAGGTGGCGATCACCACCGGGGTGATCTTGGCGGTGTTGTTGAAGCAGCCGAAGGTGACCTGCCCGCGCGCCAGCGCCGGCAACGGCACCACGTCCGGCGCATAGGGCGGCGGCGAGTAGCAGACGTAGCCATCCGGCATGCGCAGCAGCTTCTCCTGGTAGAAGCGCTCGAACCCCTCCGGCGTTTCCCAGCGGTCGGTGATCATCCAGTCCATCTCGGCCAGGCCGGTGGAGTGGTTCTGCATGCCCACCCATTTCACCTGCACCGGCGCCGGGCGATGCGCGCAGGCGGCGATCAGCCCGCGGTCGCCGAAGCCGGACAGCTCCACCAGGATATCGATGCCCAGCTCGCGGATGCGGGTGGCCAGCGCCTCCGGCGGCTCCGTGTCCACCACATGCCAGCCACTGGACAGGGCGCGGAAGCGGCGCTCGATCGGGTCGTTGGCCTCGGGCTGGCCCAGGCAGACGATCTCGAACGCGTCGGGGTCCAGGGTTTCGAAGCCGGCGATGGTCAGCCAGCCCACGGGATGGGTCTTGAGCGTGGGCGAGAGCAGGCCGAGGCGCAGGCGCCGTTCCGGGTCCGGCGTGTTGGCGAAGGGGAGCGGCCCAAGGGGCGACGCGGTGCGCGGCAGGGTGCGGCCGACGCCCTGGTAGGCCTCCAGCAGGGTCTCGCCGGTGACGGAGGGATGGTACGCCATGGCATTGCCCAGCGAGCGCCAGGCGAGGTGGGCCTGCGGTGCGAACCGGACGGCTTCCTGCGCGCGGGCCACGCCTTCCTGCTGCAGGCCCATGGAGACCAGGGCGTTGGTGAGGTTGCACAGCACGTTCAGCTGCGGGCCCTGCTCGGCCAGCAGGGTTTCCAGGATCTGCTGCGCCTCGCCGTAGCGGTACACCCGCACCAGCGTGGCGGCGTAGTTGTTGCGCAGGTTGGCATCGTGCGGTGCCAGTTCCACGGCGCGCTTCAGCACCTCGGCCGCCTGCTTGGCGCGGCTGGTGACGGTCAGCGCATTGGCCAGCGCCACGGTGGGCACGATCTCCTCCGGCGCCAGGGCCACCGCGGCCTCCAGCACCTCCACCGCCTCGTCGCGGCGGCCCAGCTTGCCCAGCAGCAGTCCGCGGGCGCTCAGCAGGGCGACGTTGGCGGGGTCCTCGGCGCTGGCCATTTCCAGCCGCGCCAGCTCCGCCACCGCCCCGCCGGCCATGGCGGCGGCCTCGGCGCGGCGCACCGCGATGTCGATATGCGCCGGCGCCAAGCGCTGCGCCTCGGCGAAGGCGGATTCGGCCGCCGGCACGTCGCCGGTCATCATCAGGGACAGGCCCAGCGCATCCCAGGCATCCGGTCGGTCTGGCGCACGGGAGCAGCAGCGCAGCAGCAGCATCTGCGCGCGCGCGGCCTGCTGGCGCAGCATCAGCAGCGCCGCGAGGCTCAGCAGCGCTTCCGGGCGCTGGGGGTTGCGCTCCAGGGCGCGTTCGTATTCGGCCTCGGCTTCGGCGAGGCGCCCGGTGCGGCGCAGGCTTTCGCCCAGGCGCAGCGGCGGCTCGTCCCAGCCCGGCATCGCCAGGGTCAGTTCGCGCAGCATGGTGTGGGCGCGCGCCGAATCCCCGGCCATGTCCTCCGCCAGGGCAAGGTTCAGCAGCGTGCCCTGGCGGCGGTCGCCGAAGGCCACCGCGCCGCGCAGGGAGACGAGCGCTTCGGCGGGATGGCCGCCGCGCAGCAGGGCCAGGCCCAGCGTGGCATGGCCTTCGGCTTCCTGCGCCGCGATCGCCGAGGCGGCTTCCGCCCCGGGATGCACGGCGCCGCCGGCAGCGTCATCCGTCATGGCGCACGCGTTCCAGTGCCACCACCATCCCGGACACGTCGGCGCCGGCTTCCGTGCGCAGGCCTTCGCGGCGCATCACCCGCAGCGCGAAGCCCGCTTCGGACGCCACGCTCACGATGTAGTCCGCATGGTGGGAGAAGCGGCCCTGCCGGCCGAGGCGCCAGCCCTTGGCCACATCCTCTTCGCTCGGCTGCGGCATCTCCTCCACGGTGAACAGCAGCAGCCCGCCGGGCGCGAGCCGCGCGTGGCACAGCTTCATCACCTCATCCAGCACGCCGAAATAGCAGAAGACATCGGCGGCCAGGATCACCGGCCAGTCCGTGCGGTCCTGCGCCAGGAAGGTTTCCAGCTCGCCATGCACCAGGGCGCCGTAGATCTCCTTCTCCGCCGCCTCGCGCAGCATGCCGTCGGAGACATCCACGCCGGTGACGGGGCCGATCTTGAGGTCGGAGAGCACCACGCCCATCAGCCCGGTGCCGCAGCCGAGATCCAGCACCGGCCCCAGCGGCATGCCCTCGGCCAGCGCCGGGCGCAGCTCCAGCAGGGCCGCGCGCAGCAGGCCGGGCACGCGATAATGCAGGCCGATCAGGTGGGATTCGAAGCGCTGGGCATAGCCGTCGAACACGGTTTCCAGATACGGCGCCGGCGCGCGCGTGCTTTGCGGGCGCAACCCGGCGGCGGCCACCAGGTGGCGCACATAGGGATCCTCCGGCGCCAGCTTCAGCGCCTCGGCATAGGCGGCGGTGGCCTCACCATGCCGGCCGAGGCTGGACAGCGCATGGCCCTTCAGCCCGAACACCTGGGCATCGGCCACGCCATCGCGCCGCGCCGCCTCGGCGATGTCCGCGGCACCGATGAAATCACGCGCGCGCATCGCCACCATGATCGCGGCCGTGCGCAGCGTGGGATCGCCAGGGACGGCGCGGATGCCGTCGGCCAGCACCTGTGCCGCCGCATCGTGCTCGCCGCAGCGCTCCAGCGCGGTGGCATAGGCGCGCACGCAGGGGGCGTGGCGCGGCTCCGCGGCCACCGCCTCGCGCAGGCACGGCACCGCATCCTCCGGCCGGTTCATCTCCAGCAGCACCACGCCCAGCACCGCCTTGGCGCGGGGATGGCGCGGCGCCAGGATCACGGCGTCGGACGCATCGGCCGCGGCACCCAGCACATCCTGCGCCTGCATGCGCGCATCGGCGCGGCTGATCAGCAGTTCCACCGCGCCGCCATCCATCGCCAGCCCGGCATCCAGCTCCGCCAGCGCTTCGGGGATGCGGCCCTCGCGCAGCAGCAGCCGCGCTTCCATGTCGTGCAGCTCGGGCGAGGGTGGCACGAGCCGGCGCAGCGCCGCCATCAGCGGACGGGCGGCGTGCACGCGGCCGGCGGCGATCATGTCCTGCACCCGGCGTGTCAGCTGCGCGGGATCGGGACCAGCGGGGAGGCCAGTGGGGGAGGATGTGGGGGCGAATTGCATCGGCGGCTCCTTTTGAGCGTCGGATGGTCGGCGGAATTCAGGCAACGATGCCGCGCAGTTGCAGGGACAGCGTGCTGAGATCGGGGGCGGGGGCCGGGGCTTCCTTCTGCTTTTCCAGCAGGTAGCGCTGGCTCAGGCCATCCACAAATTTCGGGTCTTGCAGGCGGGAGATATCCAGCCGGTTGGTGATGGCCTTTTCCTGCGCGCCCAGCTCCTGGAAGGCGATCTGCTTCGGGATGCCCAGCGCGGTGGTCACCACGCGCCGCATCACCGGGTCGCCCAGGATGTCGATCGCGTTCTTGAACTTGCTGGCGCGCTCGCGGAAATCCAGCGCATCGGACAGCCCCGGCGTGGCCTTTTCCAGCCCCTTGCGCCACGTCACTTCCACGTAGCCATCGGCCAGTTTGGTCTGCAACGCCGGGTCCTTCAGCGCGTCGATCCCGGCCTTGGCGAAGTCGAACGCCTTCACCACCGCCGTCCAGCGCGCGTTGCCCAGCCGGTTCACCAGCGACTTCGGGTCGTCGCGGTCGGAAAGCAGCACCTTCTTGGCCAGGCCGGAATAGGGGATCTGGTCCGCCAGCCCGTTGGCGGTCAGCAACACCTTCATCACCGCCGGGTTGTCCAGCGCCTCGCCGATGGTCTTGGCCTTGGCGATCACGCGCTTGAACACCGCGATGTCGCGCTGGGTTTCCGGCTGCCTGGCGGTGATGGCCACCTCGCGGTCGCGGTTCTTCTGCGCCATCTTCAGCGCCAGCAGCGGGTTTGCGCCAGACGTGCTGGCGCCGCCATACAGCGTCGTCAGCAGGTTGGACGACGCGTTGGCGCTGCCGAAAAGCGTCGTCAGCCCGGTGCCGGAGAGCGCCATGGCGCGGTACTCCTCAGCCCATGCCGGTCAGCCCGGCCGCGATGTCCTCGTTCACGCCGATGAGGAAATCGAAGTCGGGCGCATCGCGCTGCATCTCGCGCTGCACCGCCATGCCCACCGAGACGATGGAGGCGCGCAGCGCTTCCGGCAGCCCATTCTCGGGATCGCGCATCAGGTCGATCACCGTGATCCAGAGCCGCGAATTGTCGGCCAGCGCGCGCACCTGCACCACAGGATTGCCGTCGCGGCCGTTGCGCAGCGCCGCCACCGCCCGGCGGAAAACCTCTGCCTCCTGCTCGCGCGGGCTGCGGTGCGAGGAAGACTTCGCGTAGGCCCTCATGGCCTGTTCCATGCCGTTTTGCATGAGGAGCAATCCTTTCGTTGCGATGCCGCTTCGGTCAGGCAGTGCCTGCCGCGGCCAGCGCCGAGGAGTCGGTTGGCGAAAGCGTGGGCTGGTCAGGCCCGCGGCCGAGCACCGCATCCTCGTGGCGGATGATGCGCCGGGTGAGCTTGAGGGCCTGGTAGCAGTCGTCGGTTTCCGCGCAGGCCAGCGCACGGTCGAGAATCTCGCAGGCCAGGGCGGATGTGGTGGCAGACTTGAACGCCGCGATCAGTTCGCGCGCCGCCTCCAGCCCATGGATGCGCTCGTCGTCGGTGCCGATATAGGCGGACTGCAGCGCGAAGTAGATGCGCCGCGCCGGGCTGTCGGCCTGGTCTGGCGCCATGATCTGCTTGCCAAACAGAAAGCGGGCACGGGCAGTGAGCTCGATGCGTGACTTGGTGCGAAACCGGATCGGCGCACCATTCACGATCATCATCTCGCCCTGCCGAAGCTCCAGCACGAGAGTGGACATGCAATCTCCTTAATGAGCCCACGCCCCGGACGCGTCCTGCGCCGGGCGGGCCGGGAGAGAGGCACCGCGCCCCTCTCCCGAACCCGGGGCCGTGCTGGGTTACTTGAACAGGCTGAGCAGGCTCTGCGGTGCCTGGTTGGCGATCGACAGCGCCTGGGTGCCCAGCTGCTGGCGGATCTGCAGCGCCTGCAGCTTGGCGGACTCCTTGGCCAGGTCGGCGTCGATCAACGACCCGAGGCCGCCGTTGAGGCTGTCCATCTTGTCGTTGTTGTAGCTGACCTGGTTGTCCACGTACCGGGAGGCGGCACCATAGGTGTTCAGCTGCGTGCCCAGGGTGGACAGGGCATTCAGGAACGTGCCGGTCGCCGTGATCAGCGCCACAACGCTGTCGGCCGCGTTCAGCTGCGTGGAGGTGAAGTTCACCGACGCAAAGAACGCCGAACCGCCAAAGGTGGCGATGCCGTAGGTCGCACCCACCTCGTTGCGGATCACCGCCACCGAGCCGAACGTGCCGTTGCTGCCGGTGATGTCACCGATCAGCGACTTGTTGTTGTAGCCGGCGTCCTGCAGGAACGTCTTCACGTTCGCCATCAGCGACTGGTACTGCGCCACGTACTGGGTGCGCTGGTCGCCCTGCGTGTTGCTGTCGGCCAGCTTCACCAGAACCTCGCGCGCTTCCTTCAGCGTGTTCGACGTCGAGGTCAGGCCCGTGACGGTGGTGGAAATCAGGCCCTTCACGTTGCCCAGCTGCTGGTTGGCGCTGGTCAGCGCCCCCACGTCGGACCGCACCCGCTGCGCCACGGCAAAGGCCGCGCCGTCGTCGGTGGCATCCGCCACGCGGAAGCCGGTGGAGATCGTCTTCTGCGTGGTCGCAAGCTGCGACGCCGTCATGTTCAGGGACTGCAACGCGATCTGTGCGTTGATGTTGGTATTAACGGAATTGAGGGACATGGTCAGTTTTCCTACTTGCCCAGATGTTACGCATGCCCCGCAATTTTGCGGGCGAGCCCCATTGTGGGGCCGTGTGGGTTAATGCGTGGTGAAGCCCACCGGATGTTTTCCGGCCCGTAGCCCGGGCGCCACGCATGGTCTCAAGCCCGCGCGCCGGGGTCCCCTTGCGGGGCCGGACGGCGCGCGACGGACGGCGGGGGTTCGGCATTGCCTCAACCCGCCGGAAGAAACTTCACAAGGCTCAGGCTCTGCAGCCCGGCCAGCAGCTGGTAGGAGGCTTGCAGCTGCGTCTGCGTCAGCGACAGGCGCGAGAGGGTCTCGGCCATGTCCACGTCCTCCACGTTCGATACCTGGCCGCGCAGCGCGGTGGCCGCCTGCTCCAGCCGGGACTTGTCCTCGCGGATCGTCGCCTGCCGGTCGCCCAGCACGCCCGCATCCACGCCCAGCGCGGTTTCCGCGCCGGTCAGGCTCTCGCGCACATCGGCCACCAGCGCGGCGAAGCCGGGGTCGTTCATCTGGCTGCTGGACAGCGAGCCCAGCGTGGCCAGCCCGCGCATGATGTCGCGCATGTAGGATCCGGTGGTGCTGGTGCCGCCCGAAACCGCCTCGGAATTGGCGCTGGCCAGCACCCCCGCCTGCACCTGCCGCCCCTCGCCCACCGGCACCCGGTCCTTCAGCCCGTCCAGCACCGCCACCGGCTGCGAGAGCGTGGTGGTGAAGGGCGAGGTGCCGGCGGCGTTGGAGGAGGCGGTGGCCAGGGTTGCCGCCGCCGTCGCCGCAGCACCGTTGGCGCCCAGGGTGCCCACCGCGGTGGAGATCTCGGTGAAGAAGCCGGAGGAGAGGATGGCATCGGCATCCGGCACCGGCGCCGTGGCACTGTCCTGCCCGCCGAACACGTAGGTGTCGCCATACCGCGCGTTCAGCGCCGTTGCCATGTTGCGCAGCGCATCGCGCGCCGCCGCCGCAACGCTGTCCACCATCGCGGAGCTGAGCCCGTTGAGGTCGGCGGTCTTCGCCCGGAAGGTGCTGGCGATGCCGGCGATCTGGTCCAGGCTGGCGCGGGAGACATCCATGCGGCCCTGCACCGCGTCGATATTGGCCTGGAAGGATTCCAGCTTGGTGATCGCCGGGCGCAGCGACAGGCTCGCGGCCCCCTGGGCGCCCAGCCCGCCCAGCGTATCGGCGATGCGCCCGCTGGCGGCCTGGCGCGTCAGCACGTCCAGCCGGTCGCGCACCTGCGCGGCACTGGCCAGCACGGCGCCGCGCGCGCCCTGGCCGGCGGTGGCGGGAAGGCTGAAACCGGAGGCGATCTGTGTCATGCCACCCTCCCTCAGCGCAGCATCTGCAGGGTCTGGTCGAGCATCGCCTGCACCGCAGAGATCACGCGGGCATTGGCGGCGTAGGCGCTCTGCAGCTGCAGCATCACGGTCATTTCCTGGTCCACGCTCACCGCCGTGCCGGCGGCCAGCTTGTCATCCAGGGCCGTCTGCAAGCTCTGTGCCGACGTGAACTTCGCATCGGCCTCCGCCCGCGCCGTGGTCTGCGAGCCCACCAGGGCGGTGGCCAGCCCGGCCAGGCGCACCGGCGGCGCATAGGGGGCGGTCAGCGCCCCGGTGGGGCCCAGCCCGGCCTGCGCCGCGGGGGCATGCGCCACGCCGGGCCTGACTTCGCCGCCCAGCACGTGGTTCAGCACCCGCTGCACCATGGTGGCGAAGCCCGCCGGCCCGCCGGGCGGATTGGGCGAGAAGCCGGAAGGGCCGGCCGGATCGTCCGCCACGGCATGCGTGCCATCGCGCACCAGGCGGGAGTCGGCGGCCACCGTGGGGTTCACGCCGATCACGCCGGCATAGCCGATATAGCCGTCCTGCGGCGGCGCGCCGGTGCCGGTGGGCACGGTGCCGGAAGGGTCGGTGAACAGCGACAGCCCCTGCGCATCGAAGCGGCGCGAGAGGGTGATGGCGAACTCGTCCAGCTCCGCCTGGAAGGTCGGCAGCGTGCTGTCGCGCAGCGTGATGTTCGCGCCGATGCGCCCCTCGCGCAGCCGCGTCGTCACGTCGGTGCCGCCGATCGTGATCGAGGGCACGCCGCCGCCGGGATGGAAGCTGGTGGCATCCAGCGTGGCCGCGTCCAGGGCGAAGGGCGGCGCCATGAATCGGGTGGGCAGGGAGATGCCGCTCGGCGTCGCCAGCAGCAGGTCGCCGCTCGGCGTCTCCACCGCGCGCACATCGATCAGCTTGGCCAGGTCCGCCCGCGCCGCATCGCGCTGGTTCTCAAGGTCGGCGCTGGACTGGCCCAGCGCGCGCAGCTGCACGATGCGCTCCGACAGGTCGCCGATGCGGCCCAGCGTGCCGTTCAGCACGCCGACATCAGCCACCAGCGCATCCTGCGCCGATTGCCGCGCATTGCCGTAGGCGGCCGAGAGGGCATTCACCTGGTACGCCAGGGCCTGGCCGGCGCTCACCGCCGCGGTTTGGTTCGGCTGGCTCGAAGGGTCTGCCGCCAGCGCCGTGA
Source organism: Acetobacteraceae bacterium (assembly GCA_044358135.1). GTDB lineage: Bacteria > Pseudomonadota > Alphaproteobacteria > Acetobacterales > Acetobacteraceae > CAMDGX01. The sequence goes on from JBIKOJ010000072.1 coordinate 19,716, forward strand.
AGCTGTCCGACAGCCGGCCCAGCAGGCTACCCAGGTCGTCCCCGGTGCCCACCGCGCCGTGCACCGCATCGATCGCGGCCAGCGCCTTGCCCTGCGTCTCCAGCCCCGCCACCGTGCTGGCCTGGCGCAGGGACGAGAGCTGCAGGTGCAGGTCGATCTGCCGCTGCGCCACGCCCACGCGCACGCCCATGCCCTGGCCGTCCGCCGCCATGCTGCTCTGCGGCAGCACCTGGCGCGCGTAGCCCGGGGTGCCGACATTGGCGACGTTCTGCGACACCACCGCCAGATGGCGGCTGATGCCGGCAAGGCCGCTGGCGGCTGCGTTGAGGCCGGCTTCGAGGCTCATGGATCAGCTCCCGCTGGGTCCGTTCCTGCTCAGCGCTTCATGTCCAGCGTCTGCTGCAGCAGCTCGTCGGCCGTGGTCACCATCTTGGTGTTCGCCGAATAGGCCCGCTGCGTGACGATCAGGCGGGTGAACTCGTTGGCGATGTCCACGTTGGAGTTCTCCACCGAGTTCACCACGATCCCGCCGGCGCCGTTGGTGCGCGCATCCTGGATCAGCGGGTCGCCCGATTGCAGCGTGCTGGTGAAGGCCTGGCCGTCCTGGCGCTGCAGCTGGTTCGGATCATTGAAGGTGACCACCGGCGCGCGCGCGATCGTGCGGCTCTGGCCGTTGTCGTAGGTCACCTGGATGTCGCCGGCCTGGGTGGTGGAAACACCGGCGAAGCTGCCCGGCGGCACGCCGTTCTGGTTGATGCCGCGCAGGGTGAAATCGGTGCCGGAATACTGCGTGACGCCGCCGGACTGGCCAAAGGTGCCGAGGTTCAGCGAGATGGTCTGCACGCCGCTGCCGAAGTTCACGTCGAAGGAGAGCGTCGCGGGCTCGTCGGCGGTGTAGCTGCTGACGGTCACGCTGCCGGTGGGGGCGCTGATCGACCCCACCGTGCCCTGCGGCACCGGGTTGCCGGACACGGTCGGCCCGAAGGCGATGCGCGCCGTGCCGCGGCTGTCGTTGGCGATGTCGTCCGGCACGTTCACCTGCACGGTCCAGTCATTGGCCGCGGTGCGGGTCCAGTTCAGCGTGACCACGTGGTCGTTGCCCAGCGCGTCGTACACGTTGATCTGGGCCGAGACCGGGTCGTCGGTGGCGGGCGTGGAGGGCAGGTTGGCCGACAGCGTCACCTCGCTGGTGGGCTGCGGGTTGTACACCGTCTGCGTGACGCGGATCGGGTTCACGGCGGAGCGGTCCACCTTCGCCGTCACCGGGTCCACCGTCCAGCCGTTCAGGTAGTCGCCGGCGCTGTTCACCAGGAAGCCGTTGCGGTCCATCTGGAAGTCGCCGGCGCGGGAATAGAAGCGCTGCGGCGAGAAGCTCACGTCGTTCGCCCCCACCGTCTCGGCGCGGCTGACGGAGAAGAAGCCCTGCCCCACGATGCCCATCGCCAGCGGGTTCTCGCTCTGCGTGATGGTGCCCTGCACGGTGTTGCGATAATCCGGCCGCGCCTGCACCGAGCCCGGGCTGTTGCTCATGGCCGAGCTGCTGGTCAGGAAGTTGATGAACGACGTGTCGATGCGCTTGAAGCCGACGGTCTGGCTGTTTGCGACGTTGTCGCTGATATTGCCGAACGCGACCGACTGGGCATTGAGCCCGCTGATCGCCGTGTTCAGGGCACCAAAGAGAGACACGGGGGGAAACCTCCTGCTGGCAGCGGCCCGATCGGCCGCGTTCGATGCACCCCCCGTCGCACGATCCGTGCCAACGCCGATCGGGCCGGAATCAGCCCTGCCGGCGTCGAATCCGGCCGCAATTGCCAGCCGGGCCAGGGCCGCCTGTGCCGTGCGGCACGAATCGCCCGGCAGAACCTGCCGAGCCCACGCGCCATCCAGGCACGAATCGCCCCTCCACCCCCGCTGCTTGTGGTTCGGCGCCGTGCCGCGGCTCTGGCCCGTCTTTTGCTGAGGAACTCCGGCGCCTCTCGTGGGTGCTCCCGCCTGCGCACCCTGGGCGCCGGGCGGGACGAGACAGCAAGGATTGCCGCGTGAACGTTGCCCCCGCCTCTTCCCCGCTCGTCGCGCCGCCCGCAGGCACTCCTGCCCTGGGCGCTGCGCCCGCGGCGCTGCCCGGCTTCGCCAGCCTTCTCGCCGCCCTCTCCATTGAAGATGCGGTCGCGCCAGGCATGGTGCTGGGTGCGCTTCCAACCGACAGCGCCGCGGAGCCGGCGCCCGCCCCTGCCCTTCCGGTCCCCTCGCGGCCCACCCTCGCCGCGGTCCCGCCAGGCCTTCCTGGCACGCGCCTTCCCGGCACGCCCCAGGCGCTGCCGGCCGGCACCACCATTCCGGCGCCGCAAGCAGCGGCACCGCAGGCAACCGCCATCCCGGACCCGCAAGCGACGGCACCGCTGGCAACCGTCATCCCAGACCCGCTGGCGACGGCACCGCTGGCCACCGCCATCCCGGACCCACAAGCAACGGCACCGCTGGCAACCGTCATCCCGGACCCGCAAGCGACGGCACCGCAGGCAACGCTCATCCCGGGCCCCGCCCAGCCGGCCGTGCCCGACCCCACCCAGCCGGATGCGATCGACGCACCGGCACTGACCGCCCCCGAGGCCCCGTCGCCGCGCAGCCCGGCCAAGCCGCAACCAGCAGCCGCCCGCCGCGCCCCTGATGCCGGCGCAGCCGAGACTGTGTCCGACACCGAAGCCTTGCCGGCGCCCGGTCTTGCCCAGGCGGTCCCGCTCGCGGCGCCGATCGCACCGAGCCTCCTGCCGCCTGCCCCGCCTCCGCCCGCCGATATCGTCCCGCCGGGCGCCAACCGTGCTGCCACCCTCGCACAGGCCGCGAACCAGCCTGGCACCGCCCCGGCCCCCGCCGCGGCAGCGTCCGCCGGCCCAGCCCCAAGCCCTGCCACGGCCACCGCGGAGCAGCCGCCATTCGGCGTGCCGGCCCCCACGAACCCCAACGGCCCCAGCGCCGGGACGGCCCTCGAGCGCTCGCTGCCGCAGGACGCCGCGCCGACCACGGCTGCCCCCCCCGCCCCGGCGCCCCTCTCCAGCGCCGCCGGCCGGCCGGCCCCCGCGGCCGCGCCCCTGCCCCGGCAGCCCGCCGCCCCACTGCAACCCACGCCGACTCAGGCCATCTCGGCGGCCCCATTGGCAGCGCCCGCCAGTCCGCAGCCCCCGGCCGTCGCCGAGGCGGTTGCGGCCCCGCTGCCCGCCACCCCGGACCTCGCGGCAACGCCGGCCCAGCCCACCGCCATCGCGCCGCAGGCCCGGCCCCAGGTCGCGGCCGCCGCCGAGCCCGTCCCCACGGGCCAGCCGCTCCAGCCCGCCGACGCCGATCCCGACGCGGATGCGGCGCTGTCCACCGTCGCCACGCCGGCCGACCCTGCGCGCAGCTCCCCCTCGGACGCGCCGCTTGCCACGCCCGCCCCGCTGCCCGACCAGCCCGCCCGCCCGCGCGCCGCCACGCCCCCGCGCACACCTGTGGACGCCACCGACAGCCCCGCCCCGCGCCCGGGCCCCGCCGTCGCGCAGGCACCAGAGCGGCCAGATGCGCCGATGCCCGCCACCGCCGCAGCCCCCGTCGCCGCGCCGCGCAGTGCCCCCATGGCCGAGGCGCCGGCCACGGCCGAGGAGCCGCGCGCCGAAGTCGCTCCCACCGACCCTGGCGCCAGCGCATCCGCCGCGCCCCCCCCCCACCCCCCCCCCCCCCGCCCCCC
>JBIKOJ010000073.1:0-23349 GCA_044358135.1 Acetobacteraceae bacterium
CTTCCCGCCGAACGCGGAACAAGTCACGGGGTCTGGGGCCTAAGGCCCCAGTGGGGTCCAGGGGCAAAGCCCCTGGCCTTTCTTTCCGCCTCCCCCGCGCCATGATCGACATCCGTGCCCTGCGCACCGGGCGGCTTTGGCTGCGGCCGGTGGGGTATGGGGACTTGCCGGAGTTGGTGCGGCTCAAGGGTGATCCGCGGGTGTTCGCGATCATGCTGGGCGGGGTTCGCACGCCGGAGCAGACGGCGCGCGAGTTGGCGGAGGATATTTCCTTCTGGGGCCAGCACGGCGTGGGCATGTGGGCGGTGCGGGCCGCGGAGGATGAGCGGTTTTTGGGATTGGTGGGGATGCATGGCCGGCCCGACGGGCGGGGCGTGGCCTTGCGGTTCGCCTTGCATGCGGCGGCGCAGGGCCGGGGCTATGCCAGCGAGGCAGCGGGGGCCGCGCTGCGGTTTGCCCATGAGCGGGCGGGTCTGGAGCGGGTGATCGCCGTGGCGCGCGCCAGCAATATCGGCTCGCGGCAGGTGCTGGGCGGCATCGGCATGGTCCTGTGCGAAAGCTACGAGCGCGATGGGGAGGAGGTGCTGGTGTACGAGAGCCTGGCGCGGAGCGGCTGACACATCAGTTTCACCAATCTGTCGCCGTTCCGTTCGACGATCTGTCACGTCTGCCACGCTAGGGCTTGCCTCCAACGCCGTTCAGGAGGGATCCCATGCGCCTGCCCCGCCGCTCGCTTCTTGCCGCCGCTGCCGCCATGTCGCTGCCTGTGGCCGCGCACGCCCAGGCCCAGGACCTCAAGCTCGCCGTCACCGACGTGGTCGGGCTGGAGAACCTGCAGCGCGAATATGCGCCGTTCCAGAAGCTGCTCTCCGAGAAGGCCGGGGTGAAGATCGAGCTTTTCCCGGTGCCCAACCGCACCGCGGCGGTGGAAGCGCTGAACGCCCGCAAGGTCGATCTCGTGCTGACCGGCCCCGCGGAATACGTGGTGTTCAAGAAGCGCACCGATGCCAAGCTCGTCGTCGGCCTCGCCCGCAACGAGTATTTCGGCACGCTTGTCACCCTGGCCAATTCGGGGGTCGAGGGCGTTGAGGACCTCAAGGGCAAGAAGGTCGCGCTGGGCGATGTCGGCTCCACCTCGCGCCATCTCGCCCCCATGCAGCTGATGGCCGATCTCGGGCTGGACCCGCGGCGGGACGTTCAGATCGTTCACATCAACCGCAACGTGGGCGTGGAGGCGATGCGCCGCGGCGATGTTGCCGCCGTCGGCATCAACCGCTCCGACATGCCCGGCCTGCAGCGCCGCTTCCCCGATGCGGTGTTCAAGGTGATCGCCCGCGGCCGCGACCTGCCGAACGACATGATCCTGGCCGGCCCGCATGTGGCGGACGACACGGTGGCTCGCGTGCGCCGGGTGTTCTCCGAGAATTCGGACGCGCTGATCGCCGCGATCCTGCAGGGGCCGGACGAGAACCAGAAGTTCCAGGGCATGCGCTTCGTGCCCAGCATCACCGACCGCGACTACAACTACGTGCGCAAGATGTACGCCACGATCGGCCAGCCGCAATTCGCCGATTTCGTCGGCAACTAGGCATGGACGCTGCGCCCGCCCCAAGGGCGGGAACGGCTGCGGCGGGCACCGACCTCGCGGTGACCGGCGTGGCCAAGCGCTTCGCCGCCACCCAGGTGCTGGAAGGCGTCGATTTCACCGTCCCCGCCGGCCAGGCGGTGGCGCTGATCGGCGCCAATGGGGCGGGCAAGTCCACGCTGCTGCGCTGCTGCCTGCGCCTGATCGAGCCGGATGCCGGCACCATCCGCCTGCTCGGGCGCGACGTGCGCGCACTGGATGAAGCCGGGCTGCGCGCCCTGCGCGCGGAGGTCGGCTTCGTGTTCCAGAAGCACAACCTGGTTGGCCGCCTTTCGGCCCTGACCAACGTTCTGCACGGCGCGATCGGACGCGCGCCGTTCGCCCGCGCCTGGTTCCAGTCCCTGGCTCCGCGGGCCCTGCGCGAGGAGGCGATGGAATGCCTCGATCGTGTCGGCCTTGCCGCCATCGCCGCACGCCGGGCGGATCGCCTGTCCGGCGGCCAGTCCCAGCGCGTGGCCATCGCCCGCGCGCTGATGCAGCGCCCGCGCCTGATGTTCGCCGACGAGCCGGTGGCCAGCCTCGATCCTGCCGCGGGCGAGGAGGTGATGGCCCTGTTCCTCGACCTCATCCGCCGCCAGGGGCTCACGCTGCTGTTCACCTCGCACGACCTTGCCCACGCCATTGCCTTTGCCGACCGCGTGATTGCGCTGCGGGCGGGGCGGATCGTGCTGGATGCGCCCGCCGCCACCCTTGATGTCGCGCAGCTGCGCGCGCTGTACGACTGATGCGGAAAGCCGCCCCGCCCCGTTTCGAGCAGCCCAGCATCCTGGCCTTCGCGGTCTGGCTGGCGGTGGTGCTGTTCTTTGTCGTCTCGCTGTCCGGCACCCGCGCCTCGTTCGGCGACCTCGTGGGCGGCGTGCCGCAGATCGTGCGCCTGGTGGGCGAGATGCTGCCGCCCTCCACCGCCCGCCTCGGCCCGGTCGGCTGGGCGCTGCTCGAAACCTTCCAGATGGCCTTCGTGGGCACCGTGTTCGGCGTGCTGCTCAGCGTGCCGCTGGCCGTGCTGGCCACCCGCCACCTCTCGCCGCACCCGGTGGTGTACCACGCCGCGCGCACCGCCATCGCCTTCTTCCGCACCGTACCGGATCTGGTCTGGGCGCTGCTGTTCGTCGTCTCCGTCGGCCTCGGCCCGTTTGCCGGCGTGCTCGCCATCATCGTGGACAAGCTCGGCTTCTGCGGCCGCTTCTTCGCCGAAGCGATGGAAGAGGCCGATCGCGGCCCGCAGGAGGCATTGTCGGCCATCGGCGCCCGCCGCAGCGCGCTGGTGGCCTGCGCGGTGCTGCCCGCCGCCATGCCCTCCTTCGTCGCCACCTCGCTGTTCAGCCTGGAGAAGGCCACGCGCTCCTCCGTCGTGCTTGGCCTTGTCGGCGCCGGCGGGATCGGGATCGAGCTGAAGGTGGCGATGGACCTGTTCAGCTACGACGAGGCCGCCACCATCATCCTGGCGATCTTCGCCCTGGTGCTGGTGGTGGAGCGCGCCAGCACCTGGCTGCGCGGGCGCATGATGTAGCCGCGCGTAAGGTTTTGTTGCGCGAATCGAGCCAGTTCACGCAACGTTCCACCCGAATGCCCCGACAGCCCCGCCGGGGAAACCGGAAGAGGCGGCAATGAAAACCGAACTCGCCATGCTGGTGGGCGCCGTGGTCCTGGCGATGATCCAGGTCGTCGTTGCCGTGGTCGGCGCCATGCTCCAGGTCGGCCTGCCGGTTCTGGCCGGCAATCGCGAGAACATCCCGGATATCCTGGGCTGGGCCGGCCGCGCCGCCCGGGCCCATCGCAACATGCTGGAAAGCCTGGTGCTGTTCGCGGCCCTGGTGCTCACCGCGCAGGCGGCCGGCATCAGCAACGCCATGACGGTGCTGGGCGCCCAGCTTTTCCTGTGGGGCCGCGTTGCCTATGCCGTGCTGTATGTGGCCGGCGTGCCCTGGGCCCGCACGGCCGCCTGGGCCGCGGCGGTGCTGGGGATGCTGCTGATCCTGTCGCAGTTGGTGTAGGGGCCGCGGCCTACTCCGCGGGTTCCACCGGCTCCGGCTTCTTCTTCTCGTGCCGCAGCTTCTCCATCGCCTGCTGCACGTGCCGGCTGAACACGAACTCCGCCGGGCGCTGGTTCGACAGGTCGATATCGGGCGCCATCGGGCCGGTGGTGCGGATACCGCGCAGTTCCACCATCGCCGCCTTCAGCGGGTGCTTGATGGAATGCGCCACGGCGGTGGCCTCGTAGCCGGAATGCACCATGCAGTCGGCGCATTTCTCGTAGTTGCCGGTGCCGTACTTGTCCCAGTCGGTGGTTTCCATCAGCTCCTTGAACGTCTTGGCGTAGCCCTCGCCCAGCAGGTAGCAAGGCCGCTGCCAGCCGAAATAGGTCCGCGTCGGGTTGCCCCAGGGCGTGCAATGGAAGGTCTGGTTGCCCGCCAGGAAATCCAGGAACATGGAGCTCTGGTTGAACTGCCACTTCTTCTTCCCCGGCTGGGCGCGGGAGAAGATGCCGCGGAACAGGTCCTTGGTGGCGCGGCGGTTCAGGAAGTGCTGCTGGTCCGGCGCGCGCTCATAGGCATAGCCGGGCGAGACCGAGATGCCGTCGATGCCCATCTCCGTCACGTCGTCGAAGAAGCGGGCCATGCGCTCGGGGTCGGCATTGTTGAACAGGGTGGCGTTGATGATCACGCGGAACCCGGCCGCCTTGGCCTTTGCGATCGCGGAAACGCAGCGGTCGTACACGCCTTCCTGGCAGACGGACTTGTCGTGGTCATCGCGGTTGCCATCGAGGTGGACCGACCAGGTGAAGTAAGGGTCCGGCTTGAACTGCTCTATCTTCTTTTCGAGCAGCAGCGCGTTGGTGCACACGATCACGTATTTCTTGCGGGCGATCACGCCCTGCACCACCTGGTCCAGCTCCTTGTGCAGCAGCGGCTCGCCGCCGGCGATCACCACCACCGGGGCGCCGCACTCGTCCACCGCCTCCAGGCATTCCGCCACCGACAGGCGCTGGTTCAGGATCTCGGCCGGGTAGTCGATCTTGCCGCAGCCGGCGCAGGCCAGGTTGCAGCGGAACAGCGGCTCCAGCATCAGCACCAGCGGGTAGCGCTTGCGCCCCAGAAGGTGCTGCTTGACCACGTAGGCGCCCACGCGAAGCGCCTGGTGCAGGGGGATTGCCATGGTGCCGGTCCCGGTGCCAGAAGGAATACGAACGCGACGTCGCGTTCACGTTTTCCCTTTAGGGTCGCGCCATGGGCCTGTCAACGACCACCGCCTCCCAGACTTCCAATGGCCAAAACGCCACGGGCCGGACCTCCACCGCCCCTCGGCGCGATCCCGTGCAGGAACGCAGCCAGGAGACGGTCGGCCGCATCCAGGCCGCCGCCGCCCGCCTGCTCGCCCGCGGCACCGCCGCCCATTCCCTCACCACTGCCCAGATCGCCACCGAGGCCGCGCTGTCCGTCGGCGCGCTGTATCGCTTCTTCCCCGACAAGCAGGCGATCATCGACGCGATCGCGCTGGCGCATCTTGAAGCCTTCCAGGACGAGCTCGCCGGCCTGCTGCTGGCCGACATGCCGGACACGCCGACGGGCTTTCTCGCGGCCATCATCGATGCCTTTGCCGCCTATCTCGGCGCCCATCCGGATTTCCGCACCTTGGCCTACGGCACGCCCGCCCAGCCGGCCCGCGCCATCAGCCCCGCCCTGTTCGAGCGCGAGGCCGGAGAGGGCGCCCTGGCCGAGCTGCTGCGCGAGTCGCTCGTCACGCTCTTCGGCCTGGAACCGGACGCGGATTTTCCGTTCCGCCTGCGCATTGCTGCCGAGCTTGGTGACCGGCTGATCGCCCACGCCTTCGCCCAGCCAGACCCGGCGCTGCGCCAGCGCATCCTGGACGAGGCGAAATCGATCCTCGCCCCCTATCTGTTTCCAGCGGGCTGACCGCCCCGCCCGGGATGTTGCCTTTCGTTATCGTCACGATTTGTATCTTGCAGCGCTGAGCAACGGATTTTAACATTTGGGAATTATGATGCCCTAACGCCACAATGCATACGTGGCGCAACACCTTGGCGGAAAGCGTGCCTTTCCGTACGGAGCCCGATGTGACGCCTGGGACCTACCTTCCGCATGTGGACCTGCTGATGCAGGCGCTGCGCATTTCGCGCGACAGGCTGGACGGACGCAGCAAGGTCGCCGTGGATCCCCGCCTTCTCGTCCATGTCCTGCGCCAGATCGTCGCCGCCCAGCCCTTCGACGAATCCTTCTACCTCACCGCCTATGACGACGTTGCCACCGCCCACAACCGCGGCGAGATCGGCGACCTGCACCGCCATTTCGTGGAAGCCGGCTTCCTGGAAAGCCGCCTCGGCGCGGCCCCGGTGGTCGATTCCGCCTATTACCTCGCCACCTACCCCGATGTCGGCCGTGCCATCGCCGCCGGGCAGATCGCCTCGGCCGAAGACCACTACATCCAGCGCGGCGCCGCCGAAGGCCGCGCGCCCAACCCCGCTGCCGCCGAACATGTCGAGCGCTGGATGACCGTCCTCAACCCCGAGGCATAGAACTCAGGCCAGGTGGCGCAACGCCGCCACGGCCAGCTCCACCGCCAGGCGCGCGCCGCGGCGCTCCGGGTCGCCCGCGGGGTCATAGGCCGCGATCCCCAGGCATTTCAGCGGCACCGCCCGGGCCGCCGCCGTCACCGAATCGGCCAGCGCCTGCGCCGAGGGCCAGTGCGGCGCGGCGGTCAGCTGCCCCGGCACCGCCTCCGGTCCCGCCACGTCCAGGTCGATGTGCAGGTACCAGCCCCCCGCCGCCCCGGCGCGCGGCGCCAGCAGTGCCGTGGTGCGCGCGCCGGCATCCGGCCCCATCGCATCGGCATCCAGCCGCGCGAACGGGTGCGCCGCCAGCGCCGCCTCCTCCTCGGGGTCCAGATCGGACGCCCCGATCACCGCCGCCGCCTCCGGCCGCACCGCCGGCACCAGCCCCGCCGCCTCGCGCCAGTCGTCGAACTCCCAACCCAGCGCCACGGCGAACGGCATGCCGCCCAGCAGCCCGGTGGAGGTGGTGCGCAGGGTGTGCATGTCGCCATGCGCATCGAACCAGGCCACCCCCGCCGAGCCCATCGCCCGTGCCACCCCGCCCGCCGGCCCCACGCACTGGGTGCAGTTGCCCTGCAGCACCAGCGGCATCGCCCCGCCCGCGATCGCCGCCGCCACCTGGCCCGAAACCCAGCCGGCGATGATGCCCAGGTTCGTCACCGGGTCCCGCGTGCGCGCCTCGCGCGCCAGCGTCGCCTCCACCGGCACCGCCACCTCATGCCCCGCCGCCTCCAGCGCCTCGGCCAGCCCGGCCTGCATCATCGCCGCCGGACCGCGGGCCGCGCCCCAACGGGCCACGTCGTTGGCGAAGGGAACCAGGATGGGTTGGATCAGCATGGCGAAGGCCTCAGGCAGGGGGAATGAAAGGCTGCGCCACGGCGCGGAATACATCCAACCGCTCCAGCGCCGCGCACTGCGCCACCAGCGTCAGCAGGCGCTGTTCGGCCAGCAGCCCGGGATGCGCCTCGCGCACGAAACGCCAGGCGCAGGCCAGGGCGATATCGGCATGGGACAGCGTGTCGCCGAACCAGAACCCCTCCGGCCGGCTCACCGCCTCCGCCTCCAGCACGAGCGCGGTGGCGGCGATCTGCTCGCGGCAGCGCGCCACCCATTGCGGGGAAACCGTCTCGTGCAGGCGCATCTCGTAGAACAGCGCCACCGCCTTGTCCGCCAGTCCCGTGGCCAGGCCCTCGATGCGCAGCGCCGCGTCGCGCTCTGCCCCGCCGGCCGGGCGCATCGCCACCGTGGCGCGCCGGTCGATGTGGTCCAGCATCGCGTGGCTATCCACCAGCACCGCGCCATCCTCCAGCACCATGGTCGGCACTCGCGTCAGCGGGTTCACCGCCCGCAGCCGCCTGGAATCGCCGAAGCTGGACCAGGGATGGTGTTGGAAGCCGATGCCGGCATGGGTCAGCGCGATGCCCACCCGGCGCACGAAGGGCGAATCATACTGCCCGATCAGGTGAAGCGTGCCGGGCTGGATCTCGGGATCGTGGCTCATGCCCAAAGATGTGCCGCAGCCCGCGGCACCTGACAACCTCAGCCGGCTACCACGCCGCATCCAGCAACTGCCGTACCACCGCCGGACCGTCGATCTTCCGGGGATTGGTATGCACCATCCTGTCGTGCATGGAGCCCTCGGCGATCACGTCCAGCTGATCCGCCCGCACGCCGACGTCGCGCAACGTCTGCGGCAGGCCGAGGGCCGCCACCAGCGCCGCCACCGCATCGGCCGCCTCGCCGCCCGGCATCCCCAGCGCCTCGGCCACCCAGGCCTGGCGCGCCGCGTTCACCGGATGGTTGAACCGCAGCACATGCGGCAGCATCACGCAGGAGGTGTAGCCATGCGCCACCCCCGCCGTGCCGCCCAGCACATGCCCGATCCCATGGCTCGCCCCCTTGGTGACGCCGTTCTGGGAGCCGACCATGGAAAGCCACGCGCCGAGCTGGCACTCCAGCCGCGCCGCGAGGTCGCCGGGATCGGCCCTGCAGGCCCGCAACCCCTGCCCCAGCAGCCGCAGCGCGTGCAGGGAGGCGCCGTCGCTCATCGGCTGCGCGTTGCTGGAGCACAGATCCTCCACCGCATGGTCCACCGCGCGGATGCCGGTGGAGAGCCACAGCCACTCCGGCGTCGCCACCGTCACCGCGGGGTCCAGGATCACCGAAACCGGGATCATGGTGGAAGACGCATAGCTCTCCTTGCGCGGCGGCCCGCCATCCGCGGGCGCGGTATCGGTGCAGCCGGCGAAGCTGGTGAACTCCCCGGCCGACAGCGTGGTGGGGACCGAAACGGTGCGGATGCCGGCCAGCGTCCTGGGCCGCCGCGTCACCCCGTCCGGCCCGGTCACCGCGCGCAACCCGTCCAGCGCGCGCGCGTCATCGATGCCGTTGGCCAGGCACATCCCGATCATCTTGGCCGCATCCGTCACGGAGCCGCCGCCCAGCGTCACCAGCAAATCCGCACCCGCCGCGCGCGCCGCATTGGCCGCCGCCACCACGTCGATGCGCGGGGTATGCGCGCCGATCCGCGTCCAGGTTCCGGCCAGGTGCCCGTCCAGCGCCGCCTGGGCGCGGGCGACGAAATCCGTCTCGCGGAACAGCGTGCCGCCGGCGATCAGGAACACGCGCTCCGCCCCCAGCCGCGCCCGCTCCTCCGCCAGCCCGGCCGCGAAATCCTGCCCGTAGAGCACCCGGTCCATGTTCGGGTAGCGGTACGTCCCCTGCGGCATCGCCCCCATCCCAGCCTCTCTCACGGCACCACGTTGTTGGTGAAATAGAAGGAGGTCGGGCGCGTGCCCTGCAGGTCGCCCGCGGCGCGCATCGCCTCGATCATCGCCTGCCACCCCTCCACCGATTGCCGCCCCCAGCCAGGCGCGCCGGGCGGCATCACGGTGCCCAGGAAGCCCCCCAGCGCGGCCTCGCAGCCCTCCTGCGTCGCGGTCATCCTGAAGCGCGGCCGCGCCGCAGCGCAGGCCCCGGCCGGGTCGGCCGCCGCATCCACGAACCCCGCCCGCACCGCTGCAAGGGCGCGCTTCACCAGCGCGGGATTGGCCGCCAGCACCGTCTGGTTCGCCACGAAGCCGAAGCCCATCAGCGGCACGCCGAGATCCGCCAGATCCAGCACCTCCGCCTCCAGCCCCTGCCCGCGCAGCGCCGCGCGCAGCACCAGCCCGTCGCCGATCACCACATCCAGCTTCCCGCCCACCAGGTCCGGCAGCTTGCCGGCGCGATCGGTCGGCACCACCGTCATTGCACTGACGCCGATGCCATGGGCGCGGCGGAACAGCGCCAGCGCGGTGGTGTCGATCGAGCCGGGGGTGATTCCCAGCCGCAGCCCCTCCACCGCGCGCGGCGTGGTCAGCCGCACCCGGCCCTGCACGCCCACCAGCGCCAGCGCGGTGCGCGGCTGGTAGATGGCCACCATGCGCAGCGGCGTGCCGCTGGCGATCGCCGCCGCCGCCGCCGGCGCCGTCACGTGGCCGATATCGAAGCCGCGCTGCCCCACCAGCACCGCCACCATGTTGGGGCCCAGCCCGGGCTCGATCAGCAGCTCGATCCCCTCGCGCTGGAAATGCCCGCGCAGCACCGCCGTCAGGATCGGCACGTGGTGCGGCTGGTAGGCGGTGTCCACCAGCAGCCGCAACGGCTCCGCCGCTCCGGGCACGGCACCGGCGAGCAGCATCAGGGCGGCAAGGGCCAGGCGTCGGGCGCGGTGCATGCGTCTCCGGGCGTTTCATGTCAGGGCGTCGGCCAGCAGATAGCCACTCCGCATCGCCCGCGCCAGCACCACCCGGCCCACCGCGCGTGCCATCCGCGTGATGCCGCCCTCGACCGGGCCCGCCATCCCCGCCATCATCGCCGCCCTCGAGACCCCCGGAGCCCCACGTGACCGATACGAACGCCGACCTGATCCACGCCCGCTACCGCGACCCCGCCATTGCCGCCGGGCTGGAGATCAACCCGGTGCTGGAGACGATCCTGCGCCACAGTTCCTGCCGCGCCTTCCTGCCGGATGCCATTCCCGCGGCGAAGCTGGAGGCGATCATCGCCGCCGCCTCGGCCGCCGCCACCTCCTCCAACCTGCAGCTCTGGAGCCTGATGGTGGTGGAGGATCCGGGCCGCAAATCCCGCCTCGCCGCCCTGGCCGGCGGCCAGAAGCATATCGAGCAGTCGCCCACCTTCCTGGTCTGGCTCGCCGACCTCGCCCGGCTGGACACGATCTCGCGCCAGAACCAGGACCCGGTGGAGGGCCTGCATTACCTGGAGCTGTTCATGGTCGCGCTGATCGATGCCGCGCTGGCCGCACAGAACGCCGTGGTGGCGCTGGAATCGCTCGGCCTCGGCTCCGTCTATATCGGCGCGCTGCGCAACCAGCCGGAGAAGGTCGCCGCCGAGCTGGGCCTGCCCAAGCTGGTGTTCCCCGCCTTCGGCCTGTCGATCGGCGTGCCGGATCCCAAGGGCGCCAGCGGCATCAAGCCGCGCCTGCCGCAGAGCGTTGTGGTGCACCGCGAGCAGTACGACCCCACGCTGGATCCCGCCACCATCGCCGCCTACGACAGCCGCATGTCCGCCTTCCAGACGGAGCAGCGCATGCCCGATGAACGCTGGACCCAGCGCGTGATCCAGCGCGTGAAGACGCCCGCCTCCCTCTCCGGCCGCCACCGCATGCGCGAGGCACTGGCCAACCTGGGCTTCGAGATCAGGTAGCGGCTACCGGGGAGAGCCCGCCAGCAGCGCCTTCGTGGCGTCGTGGCGCGGCCAGCCGAACACCGTGTCGGCCAGCCCGTCCTCCACGATGGCGCCCTGGTGCATCACCAACACCCGCTCGCACAGATGCCGCGCCACGGCCAGGTCGCGGCATACCAGCAGCAGCGCGAAATCGATCCGGTGGCGCAGGCGCAGCAGCAGGCCCAGCAGGTCGGCCTGCGCCGGCGCATCCAGCCCGTCGAACAGCCCATCGGCCACCAGCAGCTTGGGCTCGCCGCACAGGGCGCGGGCCAGCGCCACCCGCCGGCGCTGCGCCTCGCCCAGCTGCCCCGGCAGGCGCACGCCGAGTTCCAGCGCCATGCCCATCTCGGCCAGAAGCTGGCGCGCCCGCGTCTCGCGCACCCGGAACCGCGCATGGCGCACCGTCAGCGCCTCGGTCACGATGTCAGACACGCGCCGCCACGGGGTCAGCGCCGCCTGCGCCTCGTCGAACACCATCTGCACCGTGGCCGCGCGCTGCCGGCGCGCACTCTCGTCCTCCGCCGTCACATCCACCCCGGCCAGCACGGTCCGCCCGGCAGCCGGCCGCTCCAGCCCCGCCGCCAGCCGCGCCAGCAGGGAGGCGCCGCAGCCTTCCTCCCCCACCACCGCCACGAACTCCCCGGGCGCGATGCGCAGCGACACGTCATGCACCGCCGCCACCGTCTCCCGCCGCCAGGCGGGGCCTGCTGTCACCGCCTTGGCCACCCCTTCCAGCGCCAGCACCGGCACCTCGCCCACCGGGCGCCATGGCGGCGGCGGCACCTCGCCCTGCGCCATGATCGTCGGCACCAGCCCGGGCCGGATGCAGGCGCTGCGATGCCCGTCGCCTTCCAGCGGCGGCTCGGTGCGCAGGCAGTATTCCGCCCGCACCGGGCAGCGCGGCGCGAAGCGGCACCCGGCCACCCCCACCAGCGCCCGCTCGCCCGAAGCCGGTTCCGGCAGCAGGTACAGATCGGGCCTGGGGCCGCGCATCGGCGGAGTGGCCAGCAGCAGGCTCCTTGTATACGGATGCCGCGGTGCCCTCAGCACGGAGGCCGCCGGGCCGATTTCCACGATGTCGCCGCCCATCATGACCGCCAGCTCGTCGCAGATCGCGCCGGCCAGCAGCAGGTCCCGGGTGATGAACAGCATTGCGGCCCCCTGGGCGCGCCGCAGCCCCTGGACCGCCGCCAGCACGCGGCCCTGCGCCGCGGCATCCAGCGCCGACGTCGGGTCCTCGGCCACCACCAGCTTCGGCGCCCCGGCGAAGGCCAACGCCACCAGCACCAGCTGGCACTCCTCCTGCGACAGACGATGCGGCAGGCGGCCCAGCACCGCCTCCGCCACGCCCACCCCGGCCAGCGCCGCCATGGCCTGCCCGCGCAGCTCCCGCCGCGCCACACCGAGATGCCGGAGATGCGCTTCCAGCTGGGCCCCCACCGTGCGCCCGGGATGCAGCGCCGACCGTGCCGAAGGCGGCAGGAAGGCGATATCGCGCCCCAAAAGCCCGCGCCGCTCCTCCGCCGGCATCCCGGCCAGCTCCGCATCCAGGAACGACAGCGAGCCATGCACCAGCGCCAGCCCCGGCGGCAGGCGCTGCGCGACCGCCCGCCCCACCACCGCCGCCCCGGCGCCCGCCTCGCCCACCAGCCCCAGCACCTGCCCGGGTTCCACGGCGAAGTTGATGCCGCGCAGCACCGGCACCGTCCCGCCGCGCCGGCGCGCCTCCACCGTCAGCCCGCGCGCGGCGAGCACGCTCATGCCCCCTCGCCCGCCATGGTGTCATCCGCCAGCCGGGCCTCCGGCAGCGCCAGACCCATCGTCGCGCGCAGCCCGTCGCCCAGCAGCGTCAGGCCCGCGATCACCGCGAACAGCGCCACGCCGGGCGCCACCAGGTTCATCGGCGCCAGGAACACCACCTCCCACCCATCCGCCAGCATCCGCCCCCAGGACAGGCGGTCCGGCGCGCCGCCCAGGTCCAGGAAGGCCAGCACTCCCTCCAGCCCCACCGCCGCAGCGGCCACCAGCGCCAGCAGCGCCAGCCCGGCCGGCATCACCGCCGGCACCACCTCGCGCCACAGCACCCGTTCGCGCGGGAACCCCAGCATCAGCGCCGCCGCCACATGCCCGCGCCCGGCCACCGCGCGCAGCTCGGCCCGCAGCACCCGGCAGACCAGCGGCCAGGCCGACAGCATTGCCGCCACCGTCACGCCGGCCCCGCCGGCCACCAGCAGCAGCGCCAGCACCACGGGCGGAAACGCCCCCCACGCGGCCGCCAGCCACCCCACCGCGCGCGCCACAGTCCCGCCCAGCCACCCCGCCGCCAGCCCGAGCCCCCCGCCCAGCAGCAACGCCCCCAGCGCCGCCGGCAGCGCCACCCGCACCGCCTCCCGCGCCCCGAACAACAGCCGAGAGAGCACGCACCGCCCCAGCCCGTCGGTGCCCAGCGGATGCGGGCTGCGCAGCCCCATCGGCCGCAGCGTCAGCGCCAGGTCCTGCGCCAGCGGGTCATGCGGCGCCAGCACGGGGGCCCCAACCGCCAGCGCCAGCACCGCCAGCACCGAGGCCAAACCCAGCAGCACCCGGCCGGAGCGCACCCAGCGCGGCCACAGGATGCGCCGCAGCAGCCGCATCATGCCCGCACCCGCGGGTTGAGCCCACGGCACACCCCCTCCACCACCGCCTGCGCCAGCACCGCCACCGCGGCGAAGGCCAGCCCGGCCGCCTGCAGCACCGGCAGGTCCGCCGCGCGCACCGCCTCCACCAGCAGCCGGCCGAGCCCGGGATAGCCGCACACCACCTCCACCACCGCCGCGCCGCCCAGCACCCGGCCGAGCTGCCGCCCCAGCGCCGCCAGCGCCGGCAGAGCCGCCAACGGCAGCGCCTCCCGCCACAGCACCTGCGCGGCGGACCGCCCGCGCAGCCGCGCCTGGTCGATGAACGGCGCGCGATAGGCCTCGGCCAGCGCCGCGCCCAGCACCCGCATCACCGGCGGCGCGAAGGCCAGCCCCAGCGCCACCGCCGGCAGCGCCATGTGCCCCAGCACGCTGGCGAATGCCGCCAGGTCACCGGCCCGCAGCGCATCCAGCAGCAGGAACCCCGATCCCGGCGGCCATGCGAGCCCAGGCGCCAGCCGCCCGCCCACCGGCGCCACCGGCCACGCCAGCGCGAACACCAGCACCAGCACCAGCGCCCACAGCAGCGCCGGCACCGCCATCAGCAGCGCCGTGCCGGTCTCGGCCAGCGCCGCACGGCCTTCGCGCCGGCCACCCTCGCGGCGCCACGCGAACAGCAGCAACCCGCCCCAAAATCCCAGCACCCCGCACACCACCAGCGCCAGCGCCGCCAGCTCCAGCGTCGCCGGCAATGCCGCACCCACCAGCCGCGCCACCGGCACCCCCAGCTGCGCCGAGACCCCCCACTCGCCAGACAGCATCTGGCCAAGCCAGATCACGTACTGCACCGGCAGCAGCCAATCGAGCCCCAACCCCTCCCGCATGGCCGCGATCTCCGCCCCGGTCGCCCCCGGCGCCAGCGCCATCGCCGCCACATCCGCCGGCAGCACCCGCAGCACCACGAACAGCACCAGCGTGGCCAGCAGCAGCACCGGCACGGCCACCAGCAGCCGGGATCCCAGGCCGGCAACCAGCGCCATCACAGCCAGGCCATCGTGTGCGGCAACACCCAGCCCGTGCCGGAGGGGCGGTGGCTCAGCGCCTTGGCCCGCACCACCGTCTGCACGCCCTGCAGCAGCGGCATGCAGGCCCCCGCCGCCACCGCCGCGCGCGCCAGCGCCTGCCACTGCGCGCTCCGCTCCGCCTCGTCCTCCAGCCCCGCCAGCGCCGCCGCCTGGTCCCCCAGCCCCTCCTCCCGCCAGGCCGAGAACGGCATTCCGCGGTCCAGCAGCGCGCCGATCCCCGCCTCCGGCACGCCGGCCCCGGCATCCATCGACCACAGCACCGCCTCCGGCAGCCGCCCGGCCCGCGCCAGCTCCAGGTGCCTGATCCCGTCGATCACCTCCAGCACCGCCTCGATCCCCACCGCGCGCCACATCGCCACGATCGCCCGCGCCATGTCGAAATCGCCGGGAAACTGCCCCCGCGTCGCCGCCAGCCGCACCTGCGCCGGCGATTCCAGCGAAAAGCCGGACCGCTCCAGCAGCAGGATCGCCTGGTTCGGATCATGCGGAAACGTGAACCCGCCCTCGAACCCCGCGGAGCCCGGCAGCGCGGGCAAGGACAACTTCATCCCCACCCCATGCGTGAAGGCGCGCACCAGCGCCTCCTTGTCGATCGCGTGATGCGCCGCCAGGCGCACATTCGGGTCCGCGAACCCGCCATCGTCGGACACCTGCAGCAGCACCAGCCGGCTCACCGGCCGCAGCTCCACCTCCAGCCCCGGCACCGCCCCCAGCCGCGGCAGCTCGCGCGCCGGCACGCCCACCGCCATGTCCACCCGGCCAGACTGCACAGCGGCCACCCGCGCACCGGCCTCGCGCATGATCTCCAGCACCACGCGCCGCAGCGCCGGCTTCGGCCCCCACCACGCATCGTGGCGCTCCAGCACGATGCGCTCGCCCGGCCGATGCTCCACCAGCCGGAACGGGCCGGAGCCGACACCGTCGCCCGCCCCACGCCCCCGCGGCACCACGAAACTGCCCAGGAACCCCAGCCACGCCACCGCCCAGGGCGCCGGCCCATCGAAGCGCATCACCGCCCGATCGCGTGACGGTGTCTCGATATCCTCCAGCCGCCGCCACACCCGCGCCGCATCCAGCCCCGGCACCGCATGCAGCCGCTCCAGGAAGCTCCAGCGCAGATCGGCCGAGGTCAGGCGGGAGCCATCGTGGAACGCCACGTCGTCGCGCAACGCCAGCTCCAGGCTGCAGCCATCGGGCGCCATCTCCCACTGCGTCACCAGCGCCGGCTCCAGCTCCAGCCGCGCATCGCGCGCCAGCGGCGGATCGAACACCATGCGGTACACCGGCTGGGCATCGGCCAGCAGCAGGCGCTGCGGGTCCCAGCCCGGCACATCCGCCGGCCAGGCGATCGCCACGCTGTCGCGCTCCTCCGCCCCCGCCGCGCCACCTGCCGGCAGGCTGCCCGCAGCCAGCGCGCCAAGCAGGCCGCGCCGCCCAAG
This sequence comes from Acetobacteraceae bacterium, assembly GCA_044358135.1. Lineage (GTDB taxonomy): Bacteria > Pseudomonadota > Alphaproteobacteria > Acetobacterales > Acetobacteraceae > CAMDGX01. The sequence continues at coordinate 16,083 of JBIKOJ010000073.1, forward strand.
CCCGCCCATCCCATGCCCCTTCCGCAACATCAGCAGCGTTCTACCCCCGAACCATCCGCGCGAAAACCGCCCGCGCCGGGAAACGGTTGACGCCCCCCCACCCCACTGGCTCAACTGCCCGCGCAGCAAGGAGGCAAAGGCGTGGCGGAACGGTCCTTCGCGCGCGAGGTCCAGGATCTGCGCCTCGGCGCCGGCGACACCTTCCGTGGCGAGGGCATCCTCGCCGTCACCAAGGCCCTGCTGCAATCCGGCGTCGGCTATGTCGCCGGCTACCAGGGCGCGCCGATCTCCCATCTGATGGACGTGCTGGCCGATGCCCAGGGCATCCTCGCCGACCTCGGCGTGCATTTCGAGCACAGCGCCAGCGAGGCCGCCGCCGCCGCCACGCTGGCCGCCTCGGTCAACTACCCGATCCGCGGCGCGGTCACCTGGAAATCCACCGCCGGCACCAACGTGGCGTGCGACGCGCTGTCCAACCTCGCTTCCGGCGGCGTGAAGGGCGGCGCGCTGATCGTCATCGGCGAGGATTACGGCGAAGGCAGCTCCATCATGCAGGAGCGCACCCACGCGTTTGCCATGAAGTCGCAGATCTGGCTGATGGACCCGCGGCCGAACCTGCCCAGCATCGTCGCCGCCGTGGAGCACGGCTTCGCCCTGTCGGAAGCCTCCAACACCCCGGTCATGCTCCAGCTGCGCATCCGCGCCTGCCACGTCCATGGCAGCTTCCCGGCCAAGGACAACCGCAAGCCCGCCTTCCCGCTGTCCCAGGCGCTGGAGAACCCGGTGCGCGACCCGCTGCGCATCGTCCTGCCGCCGGCCAGCTACCAGCACGAACAGGAAAAGATCAAAACCCGCTGGCCCAACGCCGTGCGCTACATCCGCGAGCACGGCCTCAACGAAACCTTCCCCGGCGACATCGCCGATCTCGGCATCATCACCCAGGGCGGCATGTACAACGGCGTGCTGCGCGCCCTGCACGGCCTCGGCCTCGCCGACATCTCCGGCACCACCCGCATCCCCCTCCACGTCCTGAACGTCACCTACCCGCTGGTGGACGAAGACCTCGCCGCCTTCTGCGCCACGAAACGCGCCGTGCTGATGGTGGAGGAAGGCCAGCCCGAGTTCCTCGAACAGGCGCTCAACACCATCCTGCGCCGCGCCGACATCCAAACCCGCATCGCCGGCAAGGATGCCCTGCCCATGGCCGGCGAATACACCGCCCAAGTCCTGTCGGACGGAATGCGCGCCTTCCTCGCCAAGCACGCGCCCGACCTCCCCCTCGCCCAGCCGCCAGACCCACGCCCCCTCCTCGCCCAGCCCGCCATCGCCGCCCTCGCCCAGGCCGTGCCGCCGCGCCCGCCCAGTTTCTGCACCGGCTGCCCGGAACGCCCGATCTTCGCCGCCATGAAGCTGGTGCAGCAGGAGCTCGGCCCGCACCACATCACCGGCGACATCGGCTGCCACCTCTTCGCCCTGAACGAGCCGTTCAACATCGGCTCCTCCACCATGGGCTACGGCCTCGGGTCCGCCTCCGCCGCCGCCTTCCAGGTCCCGGCCGGCAAGCGCGCGCTGTCGGTGATGGGCGATGGCGGCTTCTGGCACAACGGCCTGGTCAACGGCATCGGCAACGCCGTCTACAACCGGCACGACAGCGTCACCGTCATCGTCGACAACCACTACTCCGCCGCTACCGGCGGGCAGGACCTGCTCTCCTCCCGCGCCGAGCCCCAGGGCCGCAGCACCAACCACCCCATCGAGGACGCCGTCCGCGGCGTCGGCGCCACCTGGGTGAGGCGCATCGACCGCACCTACGACGTCGCCAAGCTGCGCGACACCCTGCGCGAAGCCCTCACCACCAAAGACCCCGGCCCCAAATTCGTCATCGCCAGCAGCGAATGCATGCTGAACCGCCAACGCCGCGAACGCCCGCTCTTCGCCGCGGCTGCCAAGCGGGGCGAGCGGGTCGTAAAACCCCGCTTCGGCGTCGATGAGGATGTCTGCACCGGCGACCACGCCTGCATCCGCCTCTCCGGCTGCCCCTCGCTCAGCACCAAGCCCAGCAACGACCCGCTGAAGCCCGACCCCGTCGCCACCATCGACCAATCCTGCGTCGGCTGCGGCAATTGCGGCGAGGTCGCCGAAGCCGCCGTGCTCTGCCCCTCCTTCTACCGCGCCGACATCATCCACAACCCCAGCTGGTGGGACCGCACCCTGGCCGCCCTGCGCAGCCGCGCCATCGCCTGGCTGCAAGCCCGCCGCAGCGCCCGCGTGCTCGCCGTTTCATGAACCGCCCGATCACCATCGCCATCACCGCCATGGGCGGCCAGGGCGGCGGCGTGCTCGCCGACTGGATCGTCGATCTCGCCGAACACGAAGGCTTCACCGCCCAATCCACCTCCGTCCCCGGCGTCGCCCAGCGCACCGGCGCCACGATCTACTATGTCGAGATCATCAACCAACCGGGCGCAATCCTCGCCCTCATGCCCGTCCCCGGCGACGTCGACATCGTCATCGCCGCCGAACTCATGGAAGCCGGCCGCGCCATCCAGCGTGGCCTGGTCACCCCCAACCGCACCACCCTCATCGCCTCCACCCATCGTTCCCTTGCGATGGCGGAAAAGATCAAGCCAGGCGACGGCACCGCCCCCAGCCCCCCCATCCTCGAAGCCGCCGCCCTCGCCGCGCATCGCCTGCTGGCCGCGGACATGCAATCCGCCGCCGAACGCGCCGGCAGCGTCATCTCCGCCGCCCTGTTCGGCGCCCTCGCCGCCAGCGCCGCCCTGCCCTTCCCCCGCGACGCCTTCGAGCAAACCATCCGGCGCGCCGGCCTGTCCGTCGAACCCAGCCTGCGCGCCTTCGCCGCCGGCCACGACGCCGTCGCGGCACCACCCCCAGCGCCCGCCACCCCCGCCCCCCCACCGCACCACATCGCCGGCCCCGAGGCCGAACAACGCGCCTACGCCACCGCCCTCGCCCGCCTCGCCGACTTCCCCACCGAAGCCCGCGAGATGCTCACCCACGGCCTGCGCCGCACCGCGGATTACCAGGATGCCGCCTACGCCCACGAATACCTCGACCGCGTCACCCCCTTCACCTCCAACCCCACCCTGGCCACCGAAGCCGCCCGCTGGATCGCCGTCGCCATGGCCTACGACGACCCGATCCGCGTCGCCGACCTCAAAACCCGCCCCACCCGCACCACCCGCCTGCACACCGAAATCGCCGCCACCCAAGCCCAGGTGATCGAAACCACCGAATTCATGCACCCCCGCGTCGACGAACTCCTCGCCACCCTCCCCGCCCAACTCGGCGCCCGCCTCGAACGCTCCCCGCTGGCCCGCCGCCTGCTCAAATCAGCCTTCGAACGCCCCCGCCGCGTCCGCACCCACACGCTCTGGGGCTTCCTCCAGCTCTGGCTCGTCGCCCGCCTGCGCCCTCGCCGCCGCACCCTGCTGCGCCACGCCCGCGAAACCGCCCACATCGAAGCCTGGCTCGCCACCGTCCGCGCGCACGCCACCAACCCCGCCCAACTCCTCGCCTGCCGCCGCCTCATCAAGGGCTACTCGGGCACCCACGTCCGCGGCCGGGAAAGATTCGACCAGGTCCTCGCCGCCCTCCCCCTCGTCGCCCACCGGCCAGACGCCGCCACCTGGGTCCGCCGCCTGCGCGAAGCCGCCCTCGCCGACGAACACGGCACCCTCCTCGCCGGCGCCATCGCCACACTCCGCACCCTGGACCAGGAACCCGCCCATGCTTGACATCCGTCCCGAACCGCCGCGCCAGCCCGAGATCATCGCCCTGCTCGAGGCGTCGGATGCCTTTTCCGAGGCCCTCTACCCCCCCGAAAGCAACCACCTGCTCGACGTTTCCAGCCTGGAGAAACCCAGCGTCCGCTTCTTCGTCGCCCGCCGCGACGGCATCGCCATCGCCTGCGGCTCCATCGTCCTGGCCGAGGACGGCACCGCCGAGATCAAGCGCATGTTCGTCGCCGAAGCCGTCCGCGGCACCGGCTGCGCCCAAGCCCTCATGGCCACACTCGAACAAGCCGCCCACGCCGAAGGCGTCACCGCGCTGCGCCTCGAAACCGGCATCCACAGCCACGCCGCGCTCCGCCTCTACGAACGCCACGGCTTCACCCGCCGCGGCCCCTTCGCCGACTACTGGGACGATCCCCTCAGCGTCTTCATGGAAAAGCCCCTGGCCCCGACCCGAAAAGACCACGCATGACCACCCTCGCCACCCTCGCCGCCGACCTCCTCACCGGCCGCGTCCGCGTCGTGGATCTCACCCAGACCCTGTCGCCCGATTTCCCCACCATCGTGCTGCCGCCCCAGTTCGGCCAATGCGCCCCCTTCTCCATGGAAACCATCAGCCGCTACGACGACAAAGGCCCCGGCTGGTACTGGAACAACATCACCGTCGGCGAACACACCGGCACCCATTTCGATGCGCCCATCCACTGGGTCACCGGCAAGGATCTCCCCCACAACACCACCGACACCCTGCCCGTCCAAAACCTCATCGCCCCCGCCTGCGTCATCGACTGCTCGAAGGATGCCGCCAACAACGGCGACTACCTCCTCACCCCCGCCACCATCCAGGCCTGGGAGGCCCAGCACGGCACCATCCCAGCCGGCACCTGGGTCCTCTTCCGCACCGACTGGTCCAAGCGCTCCGGCGCCGCCTACGCCAACGTCCAGGAAGACGGCGCCCACACCCCAGGCCCCACCACCGAAGCCGTCCAGCTCCTCGTCGACCGCGGCATCCTCGGCTTCGGCGTCGAAACCATCGGCACCGACGCCGGCCAGGCCCACCTCATGACCCCGATGTACCCCGCCCACACAATCATGCACGGCGCCGGCCGCTACGGCCTGCAATGCCTCTGCAACCTCGACCAACTCCCCCCCACCGGCGCGCTGATCATCGCCCCGCCGCTCAAGATCCAAGGGGGCTCCGGATCTCCCCTGCGCGTCCTGGCGCTGGTCCCAGCGTAAGCAAGCATGTTCTTTTTTGAAAAAAAGAACCAAAAAACCTTTCCCCGTTTGCACCCGCGCCAGCAAACAGATGAAGTTTTTTTGCTTCTTTTTGTTCACAAAAAGAAGACTCTTCCTTAACCCCTAAAAGGAACCCCACCCCCATGCACAAGCTCACCGGCTACCCGAACCGTTGGGGCCAGAAGCAGGGGGCGGAGATCCGCTTCCACATCGCCAGCGCCGGCAGCGCCCCCTTCGCCCTGCGCTTCGTCCGCCACATCTGCGCCGATCCGAACCCTCAAGGCCCGGGCTACGAGGAAATCGAAATGCCCTCGCCGCTCCCGGCCACGCTTCAGGGCCACGAACAGGGCGCCTGGGCCGGCAGCTTCGCCCGCGCCGACGGCCTCGCGCTGCCCGCCGGCCCCCTCACCCTGCGCGCCACCATCTGGCCCACCACCCCCACCAAGGGCGAACAGGGCATCCTCTCCATCGATCTCCCCGGCTGGTCTCTGGCCCTGGCCATCGGCCCCCAGGGCGGCACCATCGCCCGCGCCACGTCCGGCGCCCACAGCGTCACCGCCTCCGTCGCCGCCCCGCTGATGGCCCGCCACTGGTACACCGTCACCGCCACCCTGGCCGCCGACGGCACCCTCACGCTGAACCAACGCCCCCACAAGCCGCTCCGCGATGCCGGCACCGCCACCGCAGCCGGCGCCCCCGCCTGCCCCGGCGGCCCCGCCCGCGCCTTCATCGCCGCCCTGCCTCCTGCCGGCGCCAACCCGCGCGCCAGCGCCCACTACAACGGCAAGATCGAAGCCCCCGCCATCCTCGCCGGCACCGTCCCCGTTGCTGCCTGGGATTTCTCCAAGGGCATCCCCACCCAAACCGCCTTCGACACCGGCCCCCAGCAGGCCCACGCCACTCTCATCGCCCTGCCCACCCGCGCCATGACCGGCAGCACCTGGACCGGCACCGTCCACGACTGGAAAGCCGACCCCAGCCAATACGCCGCCATCCACTTCCACGACGACGACCAGGGCGACCTCGGCTGGTCCGAAACCTTCGCCCTCACCATCCCCACCACCTGGCCCAGCGGCTTCTACGCCGCCCACATCAAGAACGACGCTGGGGAGGACTACATCCCCTTCTTCGTCCGCCCCGCCAAGCCCAGCAGCGACGTCGCCTTCCTCGCCCCCACCTACACCTACCAGGTCTACGGCAACTTCATCCGCGAGAACCGCGGCGCCGAGATCCGCGAACGCGCCCAGGCCCGCGGCGCCCTGCTCGAAACACCGGATATGAACCCCCAGTTCGGCCTCTCCACCTACAACCACCACTCCGACGGCTCCGGCGTCAGCCTGGTCTCCATGTTCCGCCCGCAGCTCGATACCCGCCCGCGCCAGATGCTCCACATGGACCCCGCCCACCCGCACGGCTCCGGCGGCCAGCGCATCGTGGTGGACAGCTACTTCATCCACTGGCTCCACCACGAAGGCATCGCGCACGACGTCATCACCGACCACGACCTGCACGAGGAAGGCGCAGACGCGCTGGCCCCCTACCGCGTCGTCATCGCCGCCCAACACCCGGAATACCATTCCGACCGCATGATGCAGTCCCTGGAAGACTACCTCACCCAGGGCGGCCGCCTCATGTATCTCGGCGGCAACGGCTTCTACTGGCGCGCCGAACCCAGCGAACACGCCCCCGGCGCCCTGGAAGTCCGCCGCGCCGAATCCGGCATCCGCACCTGGGCCACCGAGCCTGGCGAGAACTACAACCAGTTCGGCGGCGCCTATGCCGGCCTCTGGCGCCGCATCGGCCGCGCTGCCCACAAGCTGGTCGGCAACGGCTTCTCCTGCCAGGGCCTCCACCTCGGCTTCCCCTACAAATGCACCGACGGCATCCAAAACCCCCGCGTCACCTTCATGACCCCGGGCCTGGATCCCACCCCCGGCACCGTCCTCGGCGACCGCGGCCACCAGGGCGGCGGCGCCGCCGGCCACGAGCTGGACAGCGTGAACTTCAAATACGGCTCGCCCGAGCACACGCTCATCGTCGCCAAGGGCATCGTCATCCACCCAGACTACGGCTGGGTGAACGAAGACATGCTCACCCAGAAACACCCCCTCCCGCAGGAAGACTGGGCCTGCGCCGACGCCTGCTTCTTCGAAACCCCCGCCGGCGGCGCGGTGTTCAGCGTCGGCTCCATGACCTGGGCCGGCAGCATGCCCCTCCCCGGCACCCTGCGAACCCTCACCACCAACGTCCTCAAGCGCTTCATGGACCCGCAG
>JBIKOJ010000245.1:0-6934 GCA_044358135.1 Acetobacteraceae bacterium
CCCGCCATCGAAACCCTCGAAGACTCCCCCATCGTCGAGGTCTGGCGCATGGGCTACAACGACCCTGAGGTCATCGGCATGTTCGCCGGCGAGCCCGATGTCCCCACCCCCCAATTCATCCGCGATGCCGCCGCGAAATCGCTCGCCGAGGGCCACACCTTCTACACCCCCAACCGCGGCATCCCCGGCATGGGCGAGGCCATCAGCCGCTACCTCAAGCGCACCTGGAACGTGGATGTCCCGGAATCCCGCATCGCCCTGACCGCCTCGGGCATGTCCGCCGTCATGCTCATCGCCCAGGCGACGGCAGAGGAAGGCGACAACGTCGTCGCCGTCACCCCCTCCTGGCCCAACATCCTGCGCGCCATGCAGATCAACAACGCCGAGGTCCGCGAACACGCGATGACCCCCGGCAACGCCGGCTGGCAGCTCGACCTCGATGCCCTGATGGCGAAATGCGATGCCCGCACCAAGGTCATCTACCTCGCCTCCCCCGGCAATCCCACCGGCTGGATGATCCCCCGCGCCCAGGCCGAACGCCTGCTGGACTTCGCCCGCGCCAACAACATCGCCATCCTGTCAGACGAAGTGTACCACCGCACCGTCTACGGCATGAACGCTGCCTTCAGCTTCCTGGAGATCGCGAAACCCGGAGACCCCGTCTTCGTGGCGAACAGCTTCTCCAAGGCCTGGGCCATGCCCGGCTGGCGCCTCGGCTGGATCGTCTATCCCGAAGGCCACAAGGACAGCTTCGAAAAGCTGATCCAGTTCAACACCTCCGGCGCCCCTGCCTTCCTCCAACACGCCGCCATCGTGGCGCTGGACCAAGGCGAAGACTTCGTAAAATCCTTCGCCGCCCGCTGCGACGCCGGCCGCCAGGTCGTCAACGAACGCCTCGGCCGCATGAAGCGCGTGCGCAACATCCCCTCAGAGGGCGCGTTCTACGCCATGTTCTCGGTGGATGGCGTCACCGACACGCTGCAATTCTGCAAGCGCGCCGTGGTGGAAGCCAAGATCGGCATGGCCCCCGGCACCAGCTTCGGCAAGGGCTCAGAGCACTACATCCGCCTCTGCTACGCCAAGTCGCCGGAGCTGCTGCACAAGGCAATGGATCGTCTGGAGACCTTCCTGGAAACCTACGCGGAAGCCTGATCCCCCGCATCGCCGCGGGCATACAGTTCCTCCACCAGCCGCGTCGCCGCCTCCGTGCGGCCGCGCGCCTGCATCACGTCCAGCATCAGCAGCATCAACGGCAGGGGCAGCGGGCTCGCCTGGCCCTGCTCCGCCTCGGCCGTCCCGATCATCGTCGCACTCGCCATATCGCATATCCCGGACCAGGCGCAGAATCGCACCCGGCGTCGCCCCGAGATTTACCCGCGTCTGTTTAATGAGATGTGACTTTGTATCCGGCCCCCTTCCGGCCGGGCGCGGCTTGATCTACTGCAAGCCGCCAAGGGAAACGCCAGGAAGCCAAGATGCGCTCCATCGAATCGCCGGCCTCCTGGCGCGTCGCCTGGGCGGTGCTGGCCATCCTCTCCGTCATCCACGGCACGCCGCTGGTCCTCGTCGTCGCGCTGAAATCCATCGCCGCCGACCTCTCCGTGCCGCGTTCCGTCCCCGCCCTGGCCGCCGCCCTGCAAAGCTTCGGCGCCGGGCTCGGCGGCATCATGCTGGGCTGGATCGCCGATCGCGTCGGCGCCCGCGCCATGGCGGTCTTCGGCGCCCTCGCCGTCGCCGCCGGCCTGCTGGTGGCGACCCAAGGCGGCACCTGGGGCCTCTATCTCGGCTTCGGCGTGCTGGTCGGCCTGCTCGGCAACGGCGCCCTCGGCGCCCCCCTGCTGATCTACGTCTCCCGCTGGTTCGACCGAAGGCGCGGCACCGCGCTGGCCCTGGTCAGCGCCGGCCAGTACGTCGCCGGCACGCTCTGGCCCACCCTGTTCGAACGCGGCCTGGAACACTGGGGCTGGCGCGCCACCGCCTGGGCCTTCGCCGCCGTCGTCGCCGGCGTCACCATCCCCATCGCCCTCCTGTTCCTCCGCCCGCCTCCGGTCATCCCCGAAGGCGGCCACCATGGCGGAGACCCGATCCCAGGCGCCCGCGTGCTGGGCCTGCACCCCAACCTCGTGCTCTTCCTGCTCAGCCTCGGCATCTTCCTGTGCTGCGTGCCGATGGCCCAGCCCACCGTCCACCTCGTCTCCTTCTGCACCGATCTCGGCATCTCCCCCACCCGCAGCGCCGCGATGCTCTCCGTGCTGCTCGCCTGCGCCTTCGTCAGCCGGCAGTTCTGGGGCTGGCTGGCCGACCGCATCGGTGGCCTGCGCGCCATCCTGCTCGGCTCCATCTGCCAAACGATCGCGCTCGCCCTGTTCCTCTCCACCCAGGACGAAGCCGGCCTCTTCGCCGTGGCCGCCGCCTTCGGCCTCGGCTTCGCCGGCCTGGTGCCCAACTACATCCTCGCCGCCCGCGCCCTCTTCCCCGCCGCCGAAGCCGGCTGGCGCATCCCGCTCATGATGTTCGGCGGCCTGCTCGGCATGGCCGTCGGCGGCTGGATGGGCGGCCTCATCTACGACAGCGCCGGCAGCTACGCCCCCAGCTTCGCCCTCGGCGTGCTGGCCAACATCGCCAACATCGCCGTCATCGGCTTCCTGGTTCGAAAGGACCGGCGTCCGTCCATGCGGGTGTTGGCAACAGCCTGAAGCAAGCGGTTCTTTTTTGAAAAAAAGAACCAAAAAACTTTTATCCGTTTGCGGTGGAAAGACCGGGTCTTTCCACCGCAAACGGATAAAGTCTTTTTTGCTTCTTTTTTCTTCAGAAAAAAGAAGACCCTTCCTTACGTCGGCACCCCCGCCGCCGCCAAAGCCTGCGCCTGCCGCGCCGCCACAGCATCAGCATCGAACCCCTCCACCAACTCCCGATACAGCTTGGCCCAGTTCAACTGCGCCCGAAGCCGCAGGAACACCCCGCCCAGCCCGATCGCCGAGCGGTCCATCAGCACGAACTCCCGCGGCGGCTTCACGCCCCCGGTGCGCTTCAGCCCGGCGTGCACGCGCCGCGCCACCTCGCGCCCGAACTGCGGATCGTCGGAGAGCGTGATCAGCCGCACCCGGTCATCCAGCAGCGGCTCATACAGGAACCGCGCCCACTCGTTCAGCACGTCCATCTTCTCGCGCGAGAGGTCCACGAACCCCCAGCTGCGATAGGCTTCGGCGGCCTTGTCCATGTCCTCGTCGCGGATCGCCTCGTACAGCTCGATCACCCCGCGCGTGAACGGCGCCGGAAACACCCGGATCGCCCCGAAATCCAGCAGGTTCACCGAGCCGTCCGGCCGAACCTGGTAGTTGCCCAGATGCGGGTCGCCATGGATCACGCCGTAGCGATAGAACGGCACGTACCACGCCCGGAACAGCGCCTCGGCGATCGCGTTGCGCTCCTCCTGCGGCGGGTCTTCCTCCAGCCGCTGCATCAGCGGCCGACCATCCAGCCACGTCATCGTCAGCAGCCGCTTGGTGGAGAGTTCCGCCAGAGGCACCGGCACATGCACCTGCGGCACGTCGGCGAGCATGATCCCGTACAACCGCGCCTGCGCCGCCTCGCGGGTATAGTCCAGCTCCTCGCGCAGCCGCTCCGAAAGCTCGGCGTAGATGTCCTCGTGCTGAATGGCCCCGTCCATGCGGTGATACACCGCCATGGCCATCCTCAGCTGCTTGAGGTCCGCCTCAACCGTGCTCGGCATATCGGGATACTGCAGCTTGCACGCCACCTCGCGCCCATCCGGCAAGGTGGCGCGATGCACCTGCCCCAACGAAGCCGCCGCCGCCGCCTCCTGCCCGAACGTGGCGAACCGCTTCTGCCAGTCCGGCCCCAACTCGCCGGCCATCCGCCGCCGCACGAACGCCGCCCCCATCGCCGGCGCATTCGCCTGCAACTGCGCCAGCTCCAGCGCGTATTCCTCCGGCAGCGCATCCGGCACCGTCGAAAGGAACTGCGCCACCTTCATCAGCGGCCCCTTCAGCCCGCCCAGGATGGTCTTCAGGTCCTCGGCATGCCCGGCCCGGTTGGTCTTGAACCCCAGCCGCTCGCCCGCCACCCGCGCCGCGATCCCGCCGACGGCGCCAGAGGTCTTCGCCATCCGCCGGATTTCGCCAAAGAAAGACGAGCCGTCGCCCCGATCGCTCATAATGGGTCACTCATGCGGGCATCCGCTCCAGCTCGTCGATGAACCCGGCGATCACATCCAGCCCCTTGGTCCAGAACGCGGGGTCGGAGGCATCCAGCCCGAACGGCGCCAGCAGCTCCTTGTGCCGCAGCGTCCCGCCGGCCCGCAGCATGTCGAGATACTTGCCCTCGAACCCGGGATGCCCACCCTGGTACACCGAGTACAGCGCATTCACCAGGCAATCCCCGAACGCATAGGCATACACATAGAACGGCGAGTGGATGAAATGCGGGATATAGCTCCAGAACACCCGATATTCCGGCGCGAACTCGAACACCGGCCCCAGGCTCTCCGTCTGCACCTGCAGCCAGATCTCCCCGATCCGCTCCGGCACGATCTCACCCTGCCGCCGCTCATCATGCAGCAGCGTCTCGAACCGGTAGAACGCCACCTGGCGCACCACCGTGTTCAGCATGTCCTCCACCTTGCCCGCCAGCATGATCCGCCGCCGCGCCGGGTCCTTTTCCGCATCCAGCAGCGCCCGGAAGGTCAGCATCTCCCCGAACACGCTCGCCGTCTCCGCCAGCGTCAGCGGCGTGGAGCTCATCAGATACCCATTCCGCGCCGCCAAAACCTGGTGCACCCCATGCCCCAGCTCATGCGCCAGCGTCATCACATCGCGCGTCTTGCCGTGGTAGTTCAGCAGCAGATACGGGTGCGCGCTCGGCACGGTCGGGTGCGCAAACGCCCCGCCCGCCTTGCCCGGCCGCAGCCCGGCATCGATCCACGGCTTCGAAAAGAATTCCCCGCCCACCGAAGCCAGCTCGCCCGAAAACGCCCCATACGCGCCGAGCACCTGGTTCCGGGCCTCGTCCCACGGGATCACCCGGTCATCATCCCCCGGCAGCGGCGCGTTGCGGTCCCAATGCTGCAGCTTCTCCAGCCCCAGCCACTTCGCCTTCATCGCGTAGTAGCGGTGCGACAGTCGCGGAAAATCCGCCACCACCGCCGTCACCAGCGCGTCCACCACCTCATCCTCAACCATGTTGCCACGGTTCCGCCCAGATCCCGGCCGGGGATACTTCCGCCAGGTGTCGAGAATCTCCTTGTCCTTCGCCAGCGTGTTCGTGATCAGCGAGAACAGCTTCTCCTTCTCGCCGAACGCCGCCCCCACCCCCTTGCCCGCCGCCTCGCGCACGCTGCGATCACTATCCGACAGCTTGTTCAGCGCCGCGGAAACGGTCAGCTCCTCGTCGCCAACCTTCACCTTCATCCCCGCCACCGTCTCATCGAACAGCCGCGACCACGCCCCCCGCCCCGTCACTTCCTTCTCGTGCAGCAGCTTCTCCAGCGCATCATCCAGCTGATGCGGCCGGAACACCCTGAGATCCTGCAACCAAGGCCGCCACTTCCCCGCCGCCGGATCCGCCAGCTTGCTCTCCAGCGCCGCCTCGTCCAGCCGGTTCATCTCCAGCGTGAAGAAGATCAGGTGGCTGGAAATCCCCGTCACCCGCTCCGTCATCGACTGATAGAACTTCCCCACCGCCGGATCCGTCGAATCCCCCGCGAACAGCAGCTGGGCGTAGCTCATCACCCGCCCCAGCACCTCCTCGATCCGCTCGTAGTCCGCGATCGCCGCCCCCAGCGCCGCCCCGCCCAGCGCGGCCAGCCGCCCGGCATTCTGCGCCTCGAACGCCTGCGCATCGGCCAGCGCCTGCGCCAGGTCAGCCTCCAGCTCCGCCGAGTCAGGCGCGGGGTAGAGGTCGCGAAGATCCCAGGAGGGAAGCTCGCCGGCGGTTCCATCGGGCATGGGGGGCATCTTCCTGCAACAACAACGTCCCTGCATGTAGGCACTTCACCCCAAACGGCAAAGCCCACCGCAAAAACCACCCCGCCCCTTGGCGCGCGCCCCCGCGATTGTATATCCACAAGTCGCACAGGCACGCGCCCACCCAAGCGGCACGGCCCCAGGGAGACGAACCGTGACGCCGTTCCGCGAGCCCACCTACCCCACCTGGCCGAACCTCGCTGCGATGATGTTCGCCCGCGCCCGCCAGGCCCCCACCCGCCCCATGCTGCGCTACCACAAGGACGGCACCTGGCACTCCGTCGACTGGTCCACCTTCGCCCGCCGCGCCGCCTCCGTCGCCCGCAACCTGCGCGCCGCCGGCGTCTCGGCCGGAGACCGCGTGCTCATCGTCTCCGAGAACCGGCACGAATACCCCATCGCCGAGACCGCGCTGCTCGCCATCCGCGCCGTCCCCGTCCCCACCTACACCACCTACACGGTCGAGGATTACGCCCACGTCCTGCGCGACTGCGGGGCCCGCGCCGCCATCGTCTCCACCCAGGATCTCGCCAACCGCATCGTCGCCGCCTACGCCGCCAGCACCCACCCCCAGGCCGTCGAACCCCTGGACCTCCTGGTGATGCTGGACGACCCCTCCCCCGGCTACACCCACCCCCAAACCCGCATCGCCCGCTTCGCCGACCTCGATGCCGACCAAATGCCCCCGGATGACATCGAGGCCGAAGCCGCCCTGATCCCCAACACCGCGCTCGCCTGCCTCATCTACACCTCCGGCACCGGCGGCGCGCCCAAGGGCGTCATGCTCCCCCACCGCGCCATCCTCTCCAACTGCCGCGGCGCCAACAAACTGCTGCAAACCGTCGGCCTGCAAGACGACATCTACCTCTCCTACCTCCCCCTCTCGCACTCCTACGAGCACACCGCCGGCCAGTTCTTCATGCTCTCCATCGGCGCCGAGGTCGCCTACG
>JBIKOJ010000074.1:0-23197 GCA_044358135.1 Acetobacteraceae bacterium
CTGAGCGCACCATCGACGGGCTCTGGAACGCCATCGGGCGCATCATCAACACCGTCACACCCGAAGAGTGTACCAACTACTTCGCCGCTGCAGGCTATGACGCAGAATGATCGGAAACCGCTCTAGCAAGGCAAGACTCTTCTTTTTCTGAAGAAAAAGAAGCAAAAAGACTTTTCCGACTTTGCGCCTCGTCCTCCATCAGGAGGTCGAGGCGCTTATGGACAAAAGTTTTTTGGTTCTTTTTTCAAAAAAGAACCGCTTCCTTACGCCAGCACCCGCCCCGCCACCGCATCCAGCTTCGCCAAAAGCGCCGGGTCCCGCATCCCCGGCGCGGTGATCAGCGCATGGTCCAGCGCCCGGTCGCACCCGGCGGGGCAGGGGGGCCGCGCCGCGCCGATCGCCGGCACCAGGGCCCGCACCAGGTCGCGCGCTTTCTCGGCATTGCCCAGCAGCACCTTCACCACCGCGTCCACCGTCACGTGGTCATGGTCGGGGTGCCAGCAATCGTAGTCGGTCACCATCGCGATGGTGGCGTAGCAAAGCTCCGCCTCGCGGGCGAGCTTGGCTTCCGGCATGTTGGTCATGCCGATCACCGAGCAGCCCCAGCTCCGATACAGCTCGCTTTCCGCCTTGGTGGAGAATTGCGGCCCTTCCATCACCAGGTAGGTGCCGCCGCGCGTCACCGGCAGGCCGATCTGCCGCGCCGCCGCCTCGGCCGCATCGCCCAGCCGCGGGCACACGGGGTGGGCGACAGAGACATGCGCCACGCAGCCGGCCCCGAAGAAGCTCTTCTCGCGCGCGAAGCTGCGGTCGATGAACTGGTCCACGATCACGAAGTGCCCCGGCGGCAGCTCCGCCTTCAGGCTGCCGACGGCGGACAGCGAGAGCACGTCGGTGCAGCCCATGCGCTTCAGCGCGTCGATGTTGGCGCGGTAGTTGAGGTCGGTGGGCGAAAGCGGATGGCCACGGCCGTGGCGCGGCAGGAACACGCAGCGCACATCGCCCAGCCAGCCTTCCAGCAGCTCGTCGGAAGGGTCGCCCCAGGGGGTGGAGACCTTGTGCCAGCGCGTACGTTCCAGACCATCGATGTCGTACAGGCCGGAGCCGCCGATGATGCCGATCACGGGTTGGATGCTGCTCATGCCGCGCCTCCGGTATGTGGGTCTCTCTCAAACGAAAACCGCCGCACCCGGGTGGGCGCGGCGGCGTTCAGCCTGGCCGGACGGGCCGCGGCTCAGTGCACGTCGGACCAGACCTTGCGCTTGGTCGCATAGGTCAGGCCGGTCAGGAACAGCAGGAACAGCACCACCTTCACGCCCAGGCGCTTGCGCGTCTCCATCTCCGGCTCGGCGATGTAGGACAGGAACGTGGTCACGTCGCGGGCCATCTGCTCCACCGAGGCGCGGGTGCCGTCGGCATAGGTCACGCGCCCGTCGGCCAGCGGCGGGGCCATGGCGATCTGATGCCCGGCGAAATACTTGTTGTAGTACATGCCCTCGCCCACCGTCATGCCGGCCGGCGGGTCGGCATAACCGACCAGCAGCGCATACATCTGGTCCGCCCCGCCGGCCCGCGCCTTGATCATCACCGACAGGTCGGGCGGATAGGCGCCATTGAACGCGGCGCGTGCGGCGCGCTCATTGGCGTAAGGGGAGCGGAACCGGTCCGACGGGATGCCCTTGCGCTCGGTAGGCGCCCCGTCATCGCCGATCGCCGGCACCATCACCGCAGCGGCGATGGCCTCCACTTCCTTGTCGTTCAGCCCGATGCCCTTCAGGTCACGATAGTAGGCCTGCTTCATCGCATGGCAGGCTGCGCAGACCTCGGAATAGACCTGGAAGCCACGCTGGGCGGAAGCGCGGTCGAAGGTGCCGAAGGGCCCGCTGAAGCTCCAGATCTGCGGCGGGAACTTGATCTCCTCCCCGGCGGCCAGGGCGACCGCCGGCGTGCCGAGCGCCAGCAGCGCGGCGGCGGCGATGTTGCGCAGGAGTTTCATCACGCCTTCTCCATCGGCTTCGCGGCGGCGCCACCGGGCAGGGGCCCGCCACCTGTCGGCAACACGGCGCGGCTGATGCTCTCGGGCAGCGGCAGCGTCCGCTCGAACTTGCCCAGGACCGGCAGGATCACCAGGAAGTGCAGGAAGTAGTAGGCCGTGGCGATGCGCGACAGCACCACCCACACGCCCTCGGCCGGCTTGCCACCGCATACGCCCAGCACCACGCAGGCCACGCCCAGGACCCAGAACAGGATGCGGTACACCGGGCGGAAGCGGGCGCTGCGCACCGGGGAGGTATCCAGCCACGGCAGCACGGCCAGCACGCCGATGGAGGCGAACATCAGCAGCACGCCGCCCAGCTTGTCCGGCACCGAGCGCAGGATGGCGTAGAACGGCAGGAAGTACCATTCCGGCACGATGTGCGCCGGCGTCACCAGCGGGTTGGCCGGGATGTAGTTGTCGGCGTGGCCCAGGTAGTTCGGCGCGAAGAACACGAACAGCGCGAACACGATGAAGTAGACGCAGATGCCAACGCTGTCCTTGATCGTGTAGTACGGATGGAACGGCAGCGTGTCCTGCGGGCCCTTCACGTCGATGCCCAGCGGGTTGTTGGAGCCGGTAATGTGCAGGGCGGCGATGTGCAGGAACACCACGCCCACCAGCACGAACGGCAGCAGGTAGTGCAGGCTGAAGAAGCGGTTCAGCGTGGGATTGTCCACCGAGAAGCCGCCCCACAGCCAGGTCACGATGCTCTCGCCCACGATCGGGAAGGCCGAGAACAGGTTGGTGATGACGGTGGCACCCCAGTACGACATCTGGCCCCAGGGCAGCACGTAGCCCATGAAGGCGGTGGCCATCATCAGCAGCAGGATGATCACGCCCAGGATCCACAGCAGCTCACGCGGCGTCTTGTAGGAGCCGTAGTACAGGCCGCGGAAGATGTGGATGTACACCACGATGAAGAACATGGAGGCGCCGTTGGCGTGCACATAGCGCAGCAGCCAGCCCCAGTTCACGTCACGCATGATGCGCTCGACGGAGTCGAACGCCATGGTGGCGTGGGCGGTGTAGTTCATCGCCAGGAAGATGCCGGTGGCGATCATGATCACGAGGTTGATCATCGCCAGGGCGCCGAAATTCCAGAGGTAGTTGAAGTTGCGCGGGGTGGGAAACCCCCCGTACTCCTTCTGGATCATCGTGAAGACGGGAAGGCGCGAGTCAACCCAGCGGATCACCGGGTTCTCGAACTCGCTCTTGTGCAGGCCGGCCATGGGCATGTGCTCCGAAGGCTGCGATCGCGGATGGGTGCGATCAGCCGATCTTGATCTTGGTGTCGCCCTCGAAGGCGTAAGGGGGTACGGCGAGATTAGCCGGCGCGGGCCCCTGGCGGATGCGGCCGGAGGTGTCGTAGTGGCTGCCGTGGCAGGGGCAGAACCAGCCGCCGTACTCGCCGCGCACCTCGGTGCTGCGGTTGCCGATCGGCACGCAGCCCAGGTGGGTGCAGATGCCGACCACGATCAGCCACTGCTCGCGGCCGGCCTTCACGCGCGCCGCATCGGCCGCGGGGTCCGGCAGGCGGCCCTTGTCGTCGGCTTTTGCCTTGGCGATTTCCTCGGGCGTGCGGTGGCGCACGAACACCGGTTTGCCGCGCCACATCACGGTGATCGCCTGCCCGGCCTGGACCGGGGCGATATCCACCGTGGTGGAGGACAACGCCAGCACGTCGGCCGACGGGTTCATGCTGTCCACAAGCGGCCACGCAATGGCGCCCACCCCCACGGCGGCACCGGCGGCGGTCACCAGTTTGAGGAAGTCGCGCTTCGTGACCTCGGCCCCGCCCGCGTGCGGGGCTGCGTGGGGGGCGGCGGCGCTATCAGCCATACGTGACCTCGGTTGCCTGCCCCGCGAGGGGCGTTCTTGTCCCTGACCCGCGAAGGGCGGCTGGCCGTCGCCCGGCACGGATCGTCGTCAGCCATCCCCCCGACATGCCTCAGTTCCCGGCGCCACGCCTTGGCGCCTGAACCCGCTGCAACGGGGCGGTGCTAGCCGATTAATCCCACATGCGCGTGCGGGCAAGGCCTCGCGGGCGCGCACAGGGGACAAATCGTGCCCAACCCCACCTTAGGCCCCGGGTACGCCCTCCGCAACTCGCCCGCCCTGTGTCTATTCTGCCTGCCATGAGCGACACCCCGCCCCCCCACGCCGCCCTCAAGCCCGATGCCCGCGCCTGGTTCGAGGCATTGCGCAACCGCCTCTGCGCCGCCTTCGAGGCGATCGAGGACGAAGCCGCCGGCCTGGCCCAGTACGGCCCCGGCACCCCCGGCCGCTTCGAACGCAAGGCCTGGACCCGCCCCACCACAGAAGGTGCGGATGGCGGCGGCGGCGTGATGAGCCTGATGCGCGGGCGCGTGTTCGAGAAGGTCGGCGTGAACGTCTCCACCGTGATGGGGGAGTTCAGCCCGGATTTCCGCGCCCAGATCCCCGGTGCGGCCGAAGACCCCCGCTTCTGGGCCAGCGGCGTCAGCCTCGTCGCCCATATGGCCAGCCCGCGCGTGCCCGCCGCCCACTTCAACACCCGCATGATCGTCACCACCAAGGGCTGGTTCGGCGGCGGCGGCGACCTCACCCCCATGCGCTTGGACGCGCCGGAATCCCTGGAGGACGCCGCCGGCTTCCACGCCGCCTTCCAGGCCGCCTGCGACCGCCACGACCCCGCCTACTACCCAAAATTCAAGGAATGGTGCGACCGCTACTTCTTCCTGCCGCACCGCGACGAACCCCGCGGCGCCGGCGGCATCTTCTACGACCAGCTCTTCACCGGAAACGTGCAGGCCGACCTCGCCTTCACCCGGGATGTCGGCCTGGCCTTCCTCGAAGCCTTCCCCGCCATCATCCGCCGCCGCATGGCCGAGGCCTGGACGGCGGAGGAACGCCAGCACCAACTGGTCCGCCGCGGCCGCTACGTGGAATTCAACCTCATCCACGACCGCGGCACCCTCTTCGGCCTGAAAACCGGCGGCAACGTGGAAGCCATCCTGATGAGCCTACCGCCGGCGGTGGCGTGGCCGTGACCGAAGCGGCACCCCCGCACCGGCCTGGGCGCAGCCTGGCGGTCGACCTCGGCCTGCTGGCCTTGGCAAGCCTGCCCCTGCTGCTGGTCCAGTACCTGCCGCTGCACGACCTGCCGAACCACATGGCCCGGCTGTTCATCCTGCGCGCCGGGCCGGATGCCGAATTCCTGTTCCAGTACTACGCCGTCATCCCGAAGCCGGTGCCCAACCTGGCCTTCGACGCGGTCGCCCTCGCCCTGGCGCCGGCCTTTGGCATCGAGGGCGCAGTGCGCGCCTTCTGCCTGCTGTGCCTGGCGATGTATTTCCTCGGCGCCCGCTGGGCCACGCCGGTGGAGGGTGGGCGCCGCGCCAGCGCCTACCGCTTGGCGCCGTTCCTGTTCTACGGCGGGCCGTTCCTGCTGGGGTTCATGAGCTTCTGCTTTGGCGTGGGCCTGGCGATCGTGCTCTTCGCCGCCTATCGCCGGCTTCGCGGCGGCAGCGCATGGCGCAGCATCCTGTTCCTCGCCGGCGGGGGTCTGCTGCTCGTTGCCAGCCACCTGGTCGCCTTCGGCCTGTGGGCCATCGCCATTGCCGTACTGGAGGCCGATCTTCTCCTCGGGGTCGTGGCACGCATCGGCCTCCGCGCCGCCCTCCCGCGCGTCCGCGTGGTGGCGCTGCTGCTCCTCTGCGGCCTGGTGCCACCATTGCTCATCGTGGCAGCGGCCGGCTCCCGCACCGCGGTCCCCGCGCATTTCCGCTGGGGCGGCCTATGGGACAAGGCCGAGGGGCTCTTCGCCCTCACCATGTTCGCAGACCCGGCGCGCGAACTGGCGCTGCTGGCCCTGGCGCTGGCGGCGGTGGCGGCCTTCCTCCTGCTCCGCATCTGGCGCCCCGGACGGATGGCGCTCCTGCTCGTGGCGGCGATCGGCCTTGCCTACCTCGCCCTGCCGCGCGCGGCCGGCGGCACCAGCTACATCGATTACCGCCTGCCCTGGGGCGCTGCGCCGTTCCTCCTCGCCAGCCTGCTGCCGGGCGCCGCGTCCGGCGCCCGGCAGCAGGCCGCCAACGCCGCCGTGGCCGCGCTGGTGGGCGCACGCATCGCCCTGGTGCTGGTGCAATGGCTTGCGTGGAGCCCGATCCTGGCCGGCATTGACACCGCCTTGCAGGCCTTGCCCCGCGGCGCGCGCCTGTATGTGGTCGAGGGTGATGCCGGCAGCACGAGCCGGTCGCGGTCGCCGACGTTGGGCCATGTCACCGGCTACGCCGTGATGCGCCGCGAAGCCCTGTGGCCGCTGCTGTTCGCCGACATCCCCGGGCACATGCTATCGGTGCGCGAGCCCTACCGCCGTGGCTGGGTCGGCCAGGCCCCCGCCACGCTGACCCAGCTCGACGCGCTCTACGACCACGTTGCCGTGCTGCGGCCCGAAAGCGCCAGGATCGCCCCCACCCTGCCGCTCCGCTGCCTCGCCGCCAGCCCGATGTTCGAATTGCTGGAAGTCGTTCCTCCGGGCACAGCCACCGGCAGGTGCAGCGGCCGGTAGCGTCACGGCCGCATGTGATCAGGCCGCCAGCGCCTGCGTGCGCACCAGCCGCGCATAGGCGCCGTCCTGTGCCAGGAGCTGGGCGTGCGTGCCCTGCTCCACCGCGCGGCCATCGGCCAGCACCACCACCAGGTCGGCATCGCGCACGGTGGAAAGCCGATGGGCCACGATGATTGTGGTGCGGCCGGCGCGCAGGCGGCCCAAGGCGTCCTGCACCAGCGCCTCGCTTTCGGCGTCCAGGGCGCTGGTGGCTTCGTCCAGCAGCAGGATGCGGGGGTCGCGCAGCAGGGCGCGGGCGATGCAGATGCGCTGGCGCTGGCCGCCGGAAAGGCGCTGCCCGCCAGGGCCGACGCGGGTTTCGTAGCCTTCAGGCATGGCGGCGATGAAGCCGTCTGCCGCCGCGGCCCGGGCGGCGGCCTGCACCTCCGCCTCGGTCGCGCCGGGGCGGCCCATGCCGATATTGGCGGCCACGGTGTCGTCGAACAGCAGCGTGTCCTGGCCGACATAGGCGATCGCATCGCGCAGGCTGGCCAGGGTCACCTCGCGGATATCGGCCCCGTCGAGACGGATCGTGCCGGCGGCCACGTCGTGCAGCCGCGGGATCAGGGCCAGCGCGGTGGATTTGCCGGCGCCGGAGGGGCCGACCAGCGCCACGGTCAGGCCGGGCTGGGCGGTGAAGGAGAGATCGTGCAACCCAGCCCGCCCATCGGGATAGGCGAAGGCGACGTGCTCGAATTCCAGCCGTCCCTGGCCCGGCGGCAGCACCCGCGCGCCCGGGCGCTCGGCGATGGCCCTGGGCTCATCAATCACCGCGAACACCCGCACCAGCCCGGCCAGGCCTTCCTGCACGGCCGCGTTCAGCGAGCCCAGCGCCCGCAGCGGGCGGGAGGCGATCAGCAGGGCGGTGACGAAGCCGGTAAAGTGCCCCAACGAGCCATCGCCCTGCGCCGCGCGCCAGCCGACGAAGCCGATCACCGCGGCCACCGCCGCACCGCCGATCACCTCCAGCAGCGGATCGATGCGCGCCCGGCTGCGCGCCATGCGCATCAGCGCGTGGTACAGCGCCTCGAACGCACCGGCGGCGCGCTGCGTTTCCTGCGCCTCCAGCCGGTAGGCGCGCACGGTGCGGGCCTGGGCGAAGCTTTCGTTCAGCAGCGCGGCGGTCACACCGATCTGCTCCTGCATGCCGCCCGATTGGCGCCGGATGCGCTTGCCGATGCGCTGGATCGGGATGCCCGCGATCGGGTACATCACCGCGGCGATCAGGCTCAGCTTCCAATCCAGCCACAGCATGGAGCCGACCAGCCCCACCACGGTCAGCGCATCGGCGATGCCGTTCACCGCGCGGGTCAGCGCCTCGCGGATGATCGTGGCATCGGTGGTGAAGCGCGCAGCCCAGGAGGCGGGCGCCTCGCGCTCCATCCGGGCGAGATCGCCGGCGGAGAGGTGGGCGAACATCCGCTCCTGCAAGGCGCGGATCACCAGCAGCACCACCTTCTGCACCGCGACGTTCTGGAAATACTGCGCCAGCGCCTTCACGGAGGTGATCACGATCACCAGCGCGGGCAGCTGATAGAGGATGCGCTGGTCCTTGCGCTCGAACATGGAGAACGCATGGTCGATCGCGATGGGGTAGAGCGCCTGGGTACCGGCCATCACCAGGGTCAGCGTCAGGATGACGGTGAGCAGCCCGCGATGGCCGCGCACATGCTCGCGCCACAGCCGGCGCACCAGCATTTGGGTCGTCTCAGGGAGGATCGCTGCACGCTGGGCCATGCGCGCCGTGTATCAGCCGGCCAGCCGCCGCGCCAATTCGGCCCGGCAGGCGCCCGCATCCGCCCGGCACCCGCCATCGAGCCACCAGCCGCGCAGCTCGCGCAGCAGCGCCCCCATCGCCGGCCCGGCCGGCACCCCGGCGGCAGCGAGGTCCCGCCCTGCCAGCGGGAACACCGGCACCGGCATCGCCCCCAGCCGCGCCCGCAGCGCATCGCTGCGCAAGGCGAGCCAGCATGCGCCGACCAGCACCGGCTTCGGCACATCGGCCAGGGCGCGCTGCAGCGCGTCGTCGTCGGCCGCGTCCGGCGGCGCGGCAGCCGCCCGCAGCGCCACAAGCTGAGTCGCCTCCGCGCCGGACAGCTTCAGCCGGGCCGCCGCCGCCGCGCCGTCGCCTTCGATCAATGCCGCGAGCCGCAGCGCGGGGTCCGCCGGCGCGCCCGACGCGACCACGTCAGCCAGCAGCGCGGGATCGCCTGCCTCCGGCAGCACGGCGGCCAGCACGCCGCAGTCGCGCATCAGCGCCACCGTGTCGGCCGGGTTGGGCCCGGCCAGGATGCGCTTCAACTCGCTCCACACCCGCTCCGCCGACAGCCGCGCCAGCCCCGGCACCCCTTCGCGGATGGCGGCCAGTGCCGCCGGGTCCGGCGCCCCGCGCCCGTAGCGGGCGTGGAAGCGGAAAAAGCGCAGCACGCGCAGGTAGTCCTCGGCGATCCGCGTCGCCGCATCGCCGACGAAGCGCACCCGCCCGGCCGCGAGGTCGTCCAACCCGCCGAAATAGTCGAACACCGCGCCATCCGCGGTCATGGACATCGCGTTGATGGTGAAATCGCGCCGCGCCGCATCCGCGCGCCAGTCCTCGGTGAACGCCACCACGGCGTGCCGCCCGTCGGTGGCCAGGTCGTGCCGCAGCGTCGTCACCTCGAAGCCGCGATGCATCGCCACCGCAGTGACGGTACCATGCGCTAGGCCGGTGGGCACCGCCTTCAGCCCCGCCGCGCGCAGGGCGGCCATCACCGCCTCCGGCGCGTCCGGCGTGGCCAGGTCCACATCGGCCACCGCACGGCCCAGCCGGGCATCGCGCACGCAGCCGCCCACCATGCGGGCCCGTGGCAGCGCCGCCAGCACCGCGCGCAGGCCCGCCTGTTCCAGGAAATCCGGCAGGGGCGCGATCCACGCGGCCGGGGCCTCGGTCACGGGGATGTCCGGCGCACCGCCTGGCCCGGGACGATCCGGCCATCCTCCATGTGCGGCGGCACGTAGCCCATCTCGGGCGGCACCGCGCCGCTCAGCTCCAGCCACCCGGCGGCCAACAGCAGCACGAACATCGCCCCCAGCGTGCCCCACAGCACCTGGTTCGTGTAGCGCCGCCCACTCCACAGCCACAGCCCGTACCCGCCGAAGGGCAGCAGGAACAGCACCAGCTCCAGCAGCCGGATCATTGCCTACCCACCTGCGCGCAGCCGGTGCGCCAGATGCACCAGCATCGCCGCCGTCGCACCCCAGATGTAGTGCTCGGGATGCGGCCACACCCAGAATTCCCGCCACGCCCCGCGGAAATGGGAGCGCCGGCGCTCCGGCGACGCGGGGTCCAGCAGCACCGACAGCGGCAGGGAGAACACCGCCTCCACCTCATGCGGGGAGGGCACCAGGCCGAGATCGTCCAGCTCCGCCCCATCCGGCAACAGGCCCAGCACGGGCGTGACGCGATAGCCGGTGCCGGTCACATAATCCTCCAGCCGGCCGATCAGCTCCACATGGCGCGGGGCCAGCCCCACCTCCTCATCCGCCTCGCGCAACGCCGCGTGTTCCGCGCTCTCGTCGCCGGGGTCGATCCGCCCGCCGGGGAAGCTCACCTGGCCGGCATGCTTGTTCAGATGCGCGGTGCGCTTGGTCAGCAGCACGCCCGGCCGCGCCCCCAGCACCAGGGAGACCAGCACCGCCGCCGGCACCAGCGTGCCCGCCGCGAGATCCTCGCCGTCGCTGCTCTGCAACGGCGCACCGATCGCGGGCGGGTCCGCCACCGCGCGGGCCGGTTCCATGACAGTGCCGGGTGCTGGAATGGGCGCGGCCAGGCGCGCCCGCAGGAGATCGCGATTCACCCGGCCATCCTACGCCCACGAAAGCGATCCACAAACACGTCCCATGCGGAGGGACCCTGCATCAACCTGACAGTCGAGATTGCACTCTTGGAACCCACGGGAATGTCGCCGTGCTGGCCGAGTTGAATTGGCCCCGTCAGGCTATGGTCTATGACGGTGCCATCACTCCTCGGTCAGCGCGCAACTCCATTGCCCACCAGGGCCGGAGGTTTTCAATTGAGGCGAAAACACGCCCTTGAACACGAGATATTCGGTTCCTCCGGAGCTCGTGAAGGACAGGTCGTCACCTTTCGCGACCACGCGATAGCTTTCGGCCGCGACCTCTCTCACGGTACCTTGACGACGGACCGTCTGGGACATCGTCGCCGTGGTCGCCGAACGATCAAACCTGATGCGGACGCTGACCGTATAATTCCCCGATCCCAATGTGCCGCTGAAGCCCTTGCCTGCATAGGGATGCGTCACCTGTGCGCCCGCGTCGGCAGCAATCAATGGGACTATGGCCAACACCAGGGCGCGCCTTGCGATTGGTTGTGCCATGTTTCCCCTTGCTACCGCTCTTCGGGCAGGTCACCCAGAGGAAAGAAACAATTGCTGCTCCAAACCCCCAGCACCTCGCGCCCCTGCACTATACCGGGCTCGGCCAGCGCCACCAGTTCATAGTACACCGCCCGGCCGATCCGGGCCTCCAGCGCAAACCGCCCGGCCCCGTCGCGCACATGCACGTAGGGGGTCGGCTCGCACGAAACCACGTCATAGGCCATGCGGATCGGGTGCTTCGGCCCCGCCGTCACCACCTGGTCCACATTGGTGCGGAAGGTCAGCACCTGGTTGCGCCCCACCCCGGCCCAGCCCAGCTCCACCGCCACGAACGGCGCGTCCTCCACCTCGATCACACCGCGCTCAGCCGGCGTCTCCAGCAGGAACTGCCCGCGCCCGTCGCGCTTCAGCACGGAGGAGAACAGGCACACCAGCTCCTTCCGCCCGATCGTGCTGCCGCGATACCACCACGACCCGTCCCGCCGGATCACGAAGGGCAGCGTTCCATGGTCGTGCGGCGTTCGGGCGCCAGACGCGCCCCTGCCTGGGCATTGCGCCCCTGTTGCCTGCCGGCCGGGTTCTGGTTGGATCAGTTCGTTCACGTTGCATACCCCGGGACAGAGAATGCTTCCGCCCTGGCCGCAGATATAGGTAGCATCCCCCCCGGAGTGAAAGATGCCCGCGCGGGGTCGCAACCCGGCAAAGGCGCACAATCTCCATTCCAGCCACCTTCACCACCAGGATGAGGTTGATGCCCGCCACCCCCGCGCCCTTCCAGCCGCCCCCAGCCTCCGACGACCTGCTCGCCGAGATCGAGGCCCTGGGCCGCAAGGTCGCCGCCGCCCGCACCCAGATCGGCCGCGCCATCTACGGCCAGCCCGATGTAGTCGATCAAACCCTGATCACCCTGCTCTCCGGCGGCCACGTGCTGCTGGTGGGCGTGCCGGGCCTGGGCAAATCCAAGCTGGTGGAAACACTCGCCATCGTGATGGGCCTCGCCTCCAAGCGCGTGCAGTTCACGCCCGACCTGATGCCCGCCGATATCCTCGGCTCCGAAGTGCTGGATGAAGGCGAGGACGGCCGGCGCCACTTCCGCTTCGTGCCCGGCCCCGTCTTCTGCCAGCTGCTGATGGCCGACGAGATCAACCGCGCCTCGCCCCGCACCCAGTCCGCCCTGCTGCAGGCCATGCAGGAACAGCGCGTGGCCATCGGCGGCGTGGAACACCCCCTGCCGCGCCCCTTCCACGTGCTCGCCACCCAGAACCCGATCGAGCAGGAAGGCACCTACCCCCTGCCGGAAGCCCAGCTCGACCGCTTCCTGCTGGAAATCCAGGTCACCTACCCCGACCTCGCCGCCGAACGCGCCATGCTGGTGGCCACCACCGGCGCCGCCGAAGACAAGCCGGATCAAGCCCTTACGTCCGATGACCTGATCGCCGCCCAATCCCTCATCCGCCGCGTGCCCGTGGGCGATACGGTGGTGGACGCCATCCTCGCCCTCGTCCGCTCCGGCCGCCCCGAAGCCAGCGACGACGATACCGTCCGCCGCCACGTCGCCTGGGGCCCCGGCCCGCGCGCCGCCCAGGCCCTGATGCTCGCCTGCCGCGCCCGCGCCCTGCTGGACAACCGCCTCGCCCCCTCCATCGACGACGTCGCCGCCCTCGCGCCCCCCGTGCTGCGCCACCGCATGGCCCTCAACTTCTCCGCCCGCGCCGACGGCCTCGCGCTCGACACCGTCATCGCCCGGCTGGTGGAACGGCTTGGATGAGCTGGGCCGGGGAACAGGAAGGCCAGGGGCTTTGCCCCTGGACCCCACTGGGGCCGGCGGCCCCAGACCCCATGACCTTCTTCCGCCTTCGGCGGGAGGGGCCGACCCGGTCTGTGTCGCACGCCGAGACGGCCCCTCCCGCCGAAGGCGGAAAGACTGACGCGGGTCCAGGGACCGCTGGTCCCTGGCGGGTCCAGGGCAGAGCCCTGGCCTTGCTTTCCCCCGGTTCAACCCACCCATGACCGTTTCCGCCAGGCGGGCCGAGGCGCTGGGGGCGAGGTTGCCGCCGTTGCAGGTGGCGGCGGAGCGGGTGGCGGCGACGGTGGCGCAGGGGGTGCATGGGCGGAGGCGCGTGGGGCAGGGGGATTCGTTCTGGCAGTATCGGCCGTTCCTGGCGGGGGACGATGCCGCGCGGATTGATTGGCGCCAGTCGGCGCGGTCAGACCGGCATTATGTGCGCGAGACGGAGTGGGAGGCGGCGCAGACGGTGTGTCTGTGGCGCGATGGGTCGGCGAGCATGCGTTGGCGGTCCAAGGCGGCGCCGGTGGAGAAGATCGAGCGGGCGGAGCTGTTGCTGCTGGCCTTGGCCTCGTTGTTGTTGCGGGGTGGCGAGCGGGTTCGGCTGATCGGCGGCGAGCCGCGCGGCTTGTCCGGCCGGGTGGGGCTGGATCGCATGGCCCATCAGTTGGGCCGCCTGCCGGAGGGTGTTGGCATGCCGCCGGATGCGCCGATGCCCCGCCATGCCCGCGTGGTGCTGATCGGCGATTTGCTTGCCCCACTGGAGGAGATCCAGCGCACCGTGGCGCGGCTGGCGGGCACGCCCACCACCGGCCATCTGCTGCAAGTGCTCGACCCCGCGGAGGCGCTGCTGCCCTATGAAGGAAGGGTGCGGTTCGAGGGGCTGGAGCGCGAGTCCGACATGCTGATCCCCCGCGTGGAGGGGGTTCGCGGTGCCTATGCGGAGCGGCTGGCGGCGCAGCAGGCGGGCCTGCAGGCGATTGCCACGGCGGCTGGATGGGGATTTGCGGTGCACCGCACGGACCACACGCCGGAGGCAGCATTGCTGGGCCTGTACACCGCGCTCGCACCGCAGGCGGGCCGCCGATGATCTTCGCCTCGCCGTGGGTATTGCTGGCGCTGGCCGCCCTGCCGATCTTGTGGTGGCTGCTGCGCATCACGCCGCCGAGCCCGCGCACCGAATCCTTCCCGCCGATCCGCCTGCTGTTCGGGCTGACGGCGCCGGAGGAGACGCCGGCGCGCACGCCCTGGTGGCTGCTGGCGCTGCGCATCCTCGCCGCCGCGCTGGTGATCATCGGCCTGGCGCGCCCGGTGATCGATGCCGGCGCCTCCCTGGCCGGCGGCGGCCCGCTGGTGCTGGTGGTGGATGACGGCTGGTCGGCAGCACCCGATTGGCCGCGCCGGGTCGCCGCGGCCAGTGGCGTGCTCGACCGCGCCGAGCGCGCGGGGCGAGAGGTGGTGCTGGTGACCACCGCGCCCAGCGAAACCGCCGCCGCGCCCGCAGCCACGCCGGCCATGCCGGTAAGCGAAATGCGCGCCCGCCTCGCCGCCCTGCGCCCGAAGCCCTGGCCGACGGACCGTGCCGCCGCCGCCGCCGCGCTGCGCCCCTGGGCCGGCAAGGGTGGCGCCGCCTATGTCGCCGATGGCTTGGCTGGCCCGGGCTGGGATGGGTTCGCCGCCGCTCTGGGCGCCATCGGCCCCGTGACGGTGCTGCGCGACGAGGTGCCGCCGGCCCGCCTGCTGCTCGCCCCCCGCGCCGAGCCGGACCGGCTGGTGGCCACCATCCAGCAGGCCCCGCGCCCGCTGGCCGAGGAGGTTGCCGTGCTCGCCCAATCCGGCGACGCCCGCACCCTGGCCCGCGCCACCGCCACCGTCCAGGCCGGGGCGACAGAGGCCGAGATCGCCTTCCTGCTGCCGCCAGAGCTGCGCAACCGCTTGGCTCGCCTGGTGATCGAGGGCCCGCCCTCGGCCGGCAGCGTGGTGTTGCTGGACGAACGCTGGCGCCGCCGCCCGGTGGGCCTGCTGGCCGGCGATGCGGTGGCCGCCGAAATCCCCCTCACCGGCGCACTCTATTATGTGCGCCGCGCGCTCGACCCCTATGTGGAACTCCGCCTGGGCGACCTGGCCACGCTACTGTCGCGCGATATCTCCGTGCTCGTGTTGGTGGACCACGTGGTGGCCGACGGGCCAGAGCAGGCCATGCTGGCCAACTGGGTGGAAAAAGGCGGCCTGCTGCTGCGCTTTGCCGGCCCCCGCATGGCCGAGCAGCCCGATGCGCTGCTGCCGGTGAAGCTGCTGGCCGGGGACCGCCAGTTGGGCGGCGCCATGTCCTGGAGCCAGCCGGCCGGGCTCGATGCCTTCCCGGCCTCCTCCCCCTTCGCCGGATTGCGCGTGCCGGCCGAGGTGCGCGTAACGCGCCAGGTGCTGGCCCAGCCCGATGCCCGCCTCACCGAGTCCACCTGGGCGCGGCTGGCGGATGGCACCCCGCTCGTCACCCATGCCAACCGCGGCCTCGGCCGGGTGGTGCTGTTCCACACCACCGCCAATGCCGACTGGTCGGACCTGTCGCTCTCCGGCCTGTTCGTGGACATGCTGCGCCGCCTCGTCGCCCTGTCCGCCGGGATCGCCGGCGTAGCGGAGGCGGACGACACCCGCCTCGCCCCGGTGGAAACGCTGGACGGCTTCGGCACGCTGGGCCCGCCCCAGGCCGCTGCCGGCCCGATCGCGGCGCGCGACTTCGCCGCCACCGCCGCCTCTCCGCGCCACCCGCCCGGGCTCTACGGCCCCGAGAACGGCCGCCGCACGCTGAACCTCGCCAGCCGCCACCCGCCGCTCGCCGCCGCCCCCGCCATTGCCGGGGCGCGCGAGGAGCCGGTGACAGGCACCGCCCCGGAACGCCTGCTCGCGCCATGGCTGCTCGCCGCCGCGCTGGCCCTGTTCGCCATCGACCTCGTGATCTCCCTGTTCCTGCGCGGCCTGGTCCGCGGCCGCGTTGCCGCGCGGGCCGCCATCCTGCTGCTGGCCACCGCCCTGCCGGTCCAGGCGCAAACCCTGCTGCCGGCGCAAACCCCCGCCCACCCCGCGCTCGTCACCCGCCTCGCCCATGTCATCACCGGCGACGCCACGGTGGACAACATCGCCCGCGCCGGCCTCGCCGGCCTGTCGGACTACGTGAACCGCCGCACCAACGCCGCCCTGGGAGAGCCCGCCGCCATCACCCTGGGCGAGACCGAGCTGTCCTACTACCCGCTGCTCTACTGGCCCATCGTCCCCGGCAGCCCGCCGCTGTCCGGCGCGCAGGTGACCGCGCTCAACGAGTTCATGGCCCATGGCGGCATCATCCTGATCGACACCCGCAACGGCGGCAGCGGCGAAGGCTTCAACGCCGGCGGCGAGCAGGCGCTGGAACAACTCGCCCGCAACCTCGCCGTGCCGCCTTTGGCCGCGCTCACGCCGCAGCACGTGCTGGCGCGCAGCTTCTACCTGCTGCAAGACTTCCCCGGCCGCTTCACCGGCGACACTATCTGGGTGCAGCGCGCGCAGGACCGCACCAACGACAGCGTCTCCCCGGTGATCATCGGCGGCCACGATTGGGCCGCCGCCTGGGCGATCGACGCGCAGGGCCGCAACCCCTACGCCACCATCCCCGGCGGCGCCCGCCAGCGCACCCTGGCCTACCGCTTCGGGGTGAACCTCGTGATGTACGCCCTCACCGGCAACTACAAGGGCGACCAGGTGCATATCCCGGCCATTCTGGAAAGGCTCGGGCAATGACAGGAAGGATTCTTCTTTTTCTGAAGAAAAAGAAGCAAAAAGACTTTTCCGACTGGCCTCGCTCTCCACGTGGAGAACGAGGCGCCATGAATGAAGTTTTTTTGCTTCTTTTTGTTCACAAAAAGAAGGCTGCTTCCTGATGCGCATGGAACAAGCCATCGCCGCCATCCGCTTCGAGCCGGCCCTGCCGCTCTGGCTGCTGGCCGCCCTCGCCGCGCTCTGCCTGGTCGCCCTCGTCCTCGCCGCCTTCCTGCGCGCCCGCGGCACCCCCTGGCGCTTCCTCGCCTTCGCCGTGCTGCTGCTCTGGCTCTCCGGCCCGCGCGTGGTGGAGGAAACCCGCGAGGGCCTACCCGACATCGCCCTGATGGTGGTGGACGAAAGCGCCTCCATGCAGGTCGGCACCCGCGCCGCCCTGGCCGAGCGCGCCCGCGCCCGCATCGAGGCCCAGGCGCGCGAGCTGCGCGGTCTGGAACTGCGCACCGTGACGGTGCCGGAGGCCGGCAGCGAGGGCACCCGCCTGTTCGCCGGCATCGAGCGCGGCCTGGCGGATATCCCCCGCTCCCGCCTCGCAGGGATCATCGCCATCACCGACGGCCAGGCGCACGACATCCCAGACTCGCCGGTGGCCGAGGCCCCGCTGCACGTGCTGATCCCCGCCAAGGCGGAGGAAGTGGATCGCCGCGTGCGCGTGGTGGAGGCGCCGGGCTACGGCATCGTCGGCAAGACCGTCACGCTGAAGGTCGTCGTCGAGGATCTCGGCCTGCCCAATCGCGGCCTCGCCACCGGCCGCGCCACGCGCCTGACCATCCGTCGGGACGGCGAGCCGCCGCGCATGGAGGAAACCCTGCCGGGGGTGGAGCGCGAGGTGGAAATCCCCATCACCCGCGGCGGCCCCACCGTGGTGGAACTCTCCGTCGATCCGCTGCCGGGCGAGGTCTCCCACGCCAACAACCGCGCCGTGGTCAGCATCAACGGCGTGCGCGACAGGCTGCGCGTGCTGCTCGTCTCTGGCGAGCCGCATCCCGGCGAGCGCACCTGGCGCCGCCTGCTGAAGGCAGACCCGGCGGTGGACCTGGTGCATTTCACCATCCTGCGCCCGCCGGAAAAGGACGACATGACGCCGCTGAACGAGCTGGCGCTGATCGCCTTCCCGGTGCGCGAGCTGTTCCAGGTGAAGATCAAGGAATTCGACCTGATCATCATGGACCGGTTCGCCAACCGCTCCACCCTGCCGCCCGTCTACCTGCGCAACATCGCCGAGTACGTGCGTGAGGGCGGTGCCCTGCTGATGAGCGCGGGGCCCGAATTCGCCTCCACCTATTCGCTGGCCGCCAGCCCGCTCGCCACCGTGCTGCCCGCCCGCCCGGCGCCCGGCGGCAACGCGCTGGTGGAGGATGCCTTCCGCCCGGAGGTGACGGCCCTCGGCGCCCGCCACCCGGTCACCGAGAACCTGCCGGGCTGGAAGGCCGGCGCCCCTCCAAGCTGGGGCCGCTGGTACCGCCGCATCGAGCCCGCCAACCTGCGTGGGGACGTAATCCTGGCCGCCCCAACGCCCGGCGGCGGCGATCCGGCCCCGCTGCTGACGCTGGAACACGTCGGCGAAGGCCGCGCCGCGCTGCTGCTGTCCGACCACATCTGGCTCTGGTCCCGCGGCCATGATGGCGGCGGCCCGCAGGGCGAACTCCTGCGCCGTATCGCCCACTGGCTGATGAAGGAGCCGGAGCTGGAGGAAACCGCCCTTCTCGCCCGCATCGAGCGCGGCCAGCTCACCGTGGAGCGCCGCACCACGGAGGACGCACCGCCCCTCCCGCTCACCGTCACCGACCCCGACGGCACCGCCAGCCGCCTGGCACCGGAGCCGGTGCGCCCCGGCCGCTCCGTCGGCACCATGCCGGCCGCCGCCCCGGGCGTCTGGAGCGTCTCGGATGGCGTGCGCACCGCCTATGCCGCCTCCGGCGCCGCCAACCCGGTGGAAGTGGCCGACATGCGCGCCACCGCCACACTCCTCGCCCCACAGGTCAAGGCCACCGGCGGCAGCACCCAATGGCTGGACGGCATGGCCCAGGGAGCGCCAACGCTGCGCCGCACGGAGCCGAACCGGGAGGCCAGCGGCACCGGCTGGATCGGCCTGCAGCGCCGGCACGATCACGTCGTCACCGGCATCAGCGCCAGCCCACTGCTGCCCTCCTGGCTCGCCCTGCCGCTGATCCTCGGCCTCGCCCTGCTCGCCTGGCGGCGCGAAGGCGCATGACACGGGAGGAGAGTGCCTTCGAACCCCCTGAACATCCCCCGCGCGGCCTGCCCTCGCTGCTGGCGCTGATCGGCTTCATCGGCCTGTGCCTGCTCGTCGGCGCCGCCGGCAGTGCCCTCACCGCCGAGAGCGTGCGCGGCTGGTACCTCACCCTCAACCGTCCCCCCGGCGTGCCGCCCAACTGGGTCTTCCCGGTGGTCTGGACCTCGCTCTACGTCATGATGGGCACCGCCGCCTGGCTTGCCTGGCGGCAGCCCGGCCACTGGCACGCCCTGCGCCTCTGGGGGTGGCAATTGCTCGCCAACGCGCTCTGGACGCCCGCCTTCTTCGGCCTGAACAGCCCGGTCCTCGGCCTCGTCGTCCTCGCCGTGCTGCTGCCGCTCATCGTCCTCACGCTGCGTGCCTTGCTGTTGCTGGACCGCCGCGCCACCTTCCTGATGCTGCCGTATTTGCTTTGGACCCTCTATGCGACGTATCTCAACCTTGGGTTCTGGTGGCTGAACCCCTGACAGGAACCGCATGGCGCCCATGAACACTCCCTCCCGCCTCGCCCTCGCGACCCTGCTCGCCCTCGCCGCCTCCCCGGCGGCGGCGCAGAGCAGCGCCCTGGGCAGCGCCTCGCCGCTCAGCAATGCCGGGCAGGACAACAGCCGCTGGCGCGAGCAGAAGAAGCCCTCCGCCCTGCCAGGGTCCCGCTTCACCACCGCGGCACCCGCCGCGGCCGAACGCGCGCCGGCAGACATGGCACCGAACGAGGCGCTGTTCGATGCCGTGAACCGCGGCGACATCGCCGCCGCCCGCGATGCCCTGGGCCGCGGCGCCGATGTCGATGCGCGCAACATCCTCGGCCTCACCGCGCTCGAAACCGCCATCGACCTCGGCCGCAACGACCTCACCTTCCTGCTGCTGTCGATGCGCGGCGCCTCCAGCGCATCCTCCGCCCCGCCGCCCGCCGCCACCCGCCCGCCGCCGCGCCAGGCCGCCGCGCAGCCCGCCCCGGCCCGCATTGCCGTCGCCCCCCAGCCGGCGCCACCTCGCCCGCGCCCGGCCTACAACGACCCCGGCACCCCCGTGCCCCAGTCCGGCTTCCTGGGCTTCGGCCCCTCCCGCTAAGGACCGCCCCATGACCGAGGTCGACTGGACCCGCCTGACCGGCCCCGAAATCCGCGCTGTCGCCGCCCGCGGCAATGCGCTCGCCGTCCTGCCCGTCGGCTCGCTGGAACAGCACGGCCCCCACCTCCCGGTCATCACCGATACCCGCACCGCCTGGGAAATCGCGATCCGGGCCGCCCGCCTCGCCGCGCCCGAGATGCCTGTCCTGGTCCTCCCCGGCATGTGGACCGGCATGAGCGAGCACCACCTGCCCTTCGGCGGCACCATCACGCTCAACTTCGCCGAATTCCGCGGCGTCCTCTCCGGCGTCGCCCGCTCCCTGCGCGCCATCGGCTTCACCCGCCTGCTGCTGGTCAACGGCCATGGCGGCAATATCGACCCGCTCTCGGTCGCCGCCCGCGAACTCGCCGTCGAATACGGCCTGCCGATCGTCTCCTGCACCCCCTGGAACGTCGCCGCCGAAGCCGTCGCCGGCATCCTGGAAAAGCAGAAAGGCCCCGCCCACGCCTGCGAGGCCGAAACCTCCGTCATGCTGGCCATGACGCCGGATACCGTCCGCACCGACAAGCTGGAGGAAGCCGTCCAGCAAGCCCCGCCCGCCATCACCGGCCGGCCCGGCTACGGCCGCTTCTGGAGCTTCTCCGAACGCGCCCCCATCACCGGCACCATCGGCGACCCCCGCGCCGGAACCGCCGAAAAAGGCGAACGCCTCCTCAACG
This sequence comes from Acetobacteraceae bacterium, assembly GCA_044358135.1. Lineage (GTDB taxonomy): Bacteria > Pseudomonadota > Alphaproteobacteria > Acetobacterales > Acetobacteraceae > CAMDGX01. The sequence continues at coordinate 20,646 of JBIKOJ010000074.1, forward strand.
CCATGGCCGCCGCCCTCGCCCAGGGCATGGCCGACCCCATCCTCTGGCGCACCCCCGACCCCGTCTGGACCCCCGGCCGCGGCCAAGGTCCCACGGCAGGCTCGGCCCTCGACTGACACCGGGGTAGGGCAGGGGAAGCAAGGCCAGGGGCTTTGCCCCTGGACCCCACCAGGGACCTGAGGTCCCTGGACCCACATGAGTTCCGCCTTCGGCGGGAGGGGCCGACCCGGTCTGTGTCGCGCACCGAGACGGCCCCTCCCGCCGAAGGCGGAAAAAGGTCGAGGGGTCTCGGGCCTAAGGCCCCAGCGGGTCCAGGGCAGAGCCCTGGCCTTACTTCCCTACCTACTTCGGCGCCTGACGCGGGTCGAACGCGTCGCGGACGGCTTCGCCGACGAAGATCAGCAGGGTCAGCAGGCTGCCCAGCACGAAGAATGCCGTCAGCCCCAGCCAGGGGGCCTGGAGGTTGTTCTTGCCCTGGCTCACCAGTTCGCCCAGCGAGGGCGAGCCTGGCGGCAGCCCGAAGCCGAGGAAATCCAGGCTGGCCAGGATGGTCACGGAGCCGGAGAGGGTGAAGGGCAGGAAGGTGAGGGTCGCCACCATCGCGTTCGGCAGGATATGCCGCCACATCACGGCGAGGTCGGACACGCCCAGTGCCTTGGCCGCGCGCACATAGTCCAGGTTGCGGCCGCGCAGGAACTCGGCGCGCACCACGCCGGTCAGGCTCATCCAGCTGAACAGCAGCAGGAACACCAGCAGCACGGTGAAGCTGGGCGTGATGATGCTGGCCAGGATGATCAGCAGGTAGAGCTGCGGCATCCCCGCCCAGATCTCGATGAAGCGCTGGAACAGCAGGTCCGTCAGCCCGCCGCGATAGCCCTGGATGGCACCGGCCGCGATGCCAACGCAGGAGGAGATGATCGTCAGCGTGAAGCCGAACAGCACGGAGATGCGAAAGCCGTAGATCACCCGCGCCAGCACGTCCCGCGCCTGGTCGTCCGTGCCCAGCAGGTTCATCGCCGAGGGCGGTGCAGGCGCCGGCACCGGCAGGTTCTTCACCACGCTGCGGTGGCTGAACGGGATCGGCGGCCACACCATCCAGCCCTTCTCGCCGATCAGCCGCGCCAGCTCGGGGTCGGTGTAGTCCGCCGCGGTGGGCAGCAGGTCCGGCGAGAAATCCTCCTCCGCATAGTCCACGAACACCGGCGCGAACCACCGCCCGTCGTAGCGCACCAGCAGCGGCCGATCATTGGCGATGAACTCGGCGAACAGGCTCAGCACGAACAGCGTGGCGAAGATCGCCAGCGACCAGCTTCCCCGCCGATTGGCACGGAAGGCGGCCAGGCGACGGCGCGTGAGCGGCGAAAGGGTCACCCGCGCGCCTCGAAATCAATGCGCGGGTCCACCACCGTGTACATCACGTCGCCCACGATGTGCATCACCAGGCCCAGCAGCGTGAAGATGTAGAGCGTGCCGAACATCACGGGATAATCGCGCCGAATGGCGGATTCGAAGCCCAGCAGCCCCAGCCCGTCCAGCGAGAACACGATCTCCACCAGCAGCGCCGACGAGAACAGGATGCTGATGAACGCCGCCGGAAACCCCGCCACGATCAGCAGCATCGCGTTGCGGAACACATGCCGGTACAGCACCCGCCGCTCGCTCGCCCCCTTGGCCCGCGCCGTGACCACGTACTGCTTGCGGATCTCCTCCAGGAAGGAGTTCTTCGTCAGCATCGTCAGCCCCGCGAAGCCGCCGATCACCAGCGCCGTCGTCGGCAGCACCATGTGCCACAGGTAATCCAGCGCCCGCACCGGCCAGGCCCAATGCTCGCTCCCGGCGCTCGCCAGCCCGCGCAGCGGAAACAGCGTCAGGAAACTCCCGCCCGCGAACAGCACCACCAGCAGGATCGCGAACAGGAACCCCGGCACCGCATACCCCACCAGCACCGCCGCCGAGGTCGCCACGTCGAACCGGCTGCCATGCCGCACCGCCTTGGCAATCCCAAGCGGAATGGAAATCAAATAGATCAGCAGCGTGGACCACAAGCCGAGCGAAATCGACACCGGCATCTTCTGCCGCACCAGCTCGATCACCGTCTGGTCGCGAAAGAAGCTCCGCCCGAAATCGAACCGCAGATAATCCCCGAGCATCTTCAAAAACCGCTCATGCGCCGGCTTGTCGAAGCCGAACATGCGCTCGATGTCCTTCACGATCGCCGGGTCCAACCCCCGCGCCCCACGATACGCCCCATCCTGCGCCGGCGCCGCCGCAATGGACTCCGCCCCCGTTCCCGTCATCCGCATGGTGGCGTCGCCACCCCGGCCCTTGATGTCGGAAATCATCTGCTCCACCGGCCCGCCCGGTGCGAACTGAACCACCACGAAATTGATCGTGATGATCCCGAACAACGTCGGAATCACCAGCAACAGCCGCCGCAGGATGTAGGCGGTCATCCGAGGGAGGCCGATGGAAGGAAGGCCAGGGCTCTGCCCTGGACCCGCTGGGGCCTTAGGCCCCAGACCCCGTTACCTTTTCCGCCTTCGGCGGGGAGG
>JBIKOJ010000246.1:0-6916 GCA_044358135.1 Acetobacteraceae bacterium
CTCCCTGTTCAACTGGCCGGCGGTGCCACCCACCCGAAGTGGAACAGGGAGGCGGGGAGAACGGGAGAAGACCACCGGCACTCGACAAACCCTCCCCCCTCCGCCACAAACGACCTCTTAAAGAAAACAACGGGGAGTACGGGCATGACCCATGTCGAGGTGGGCGCGCTCAAGGTCGCGCCGGTGCTGAAGACCTTCATCGAAGCCGAAGCCCTCCCGGGCACCGGCATCGCCGCCGACGCCTTCTGGTCCGGCCTCGCCGCCCTCGTGGCCAAGTTCGCCCCCCGCAACCGCACCCTGCTCGACACCCGCGACCGCCTCCAGGCCCAGATCGACGCCTGGCACCTCGGCCGCAAAGGCAAGCCGCACGACCAGGCGGAATACGAAGCCTTCCTGCGCGCCATCGGCTATCTCCTCCCCGCCCCGGCCCCCTTCGCCGTCTCCACCGCGAACGTCGATCCGGAAATCGCCACCATCGCCGGCCCGCAGCTCGTCGTCCCCGTCAGCAACGCCCGCTATGCGCTGAACGCCGGCAACGCCCGTTGGGGCAGCCTCTACGACGCGCTCTACGGCACCGACGCGATCCCCGAGGATGACGGCGCCACCAAGGGCCGCGGCTACAACCCCGCCCGCGGCGCCAAGGTCATCGCCGCCGCCAAGAAGTTCCTGGATGAAGCCGTCCCCGTCGCCGGCTATTCCCACGCCGACGTGCGCGCCTACACCGTCACCGGCGGCGTCCTGAAAATGACCCTGGCCCCCGGCCTCGGCCAGACCGGCCTGGCCGACTCCACCCAGTTCGTCGGCTTCCACGGCGACGCCGTGCTGCCCCAATCCATCCTGCTCCAGCACAACGGCCTGCACATCGAACTCGTGCTCGACCGCACGCATCCCATCGGCAAGGACGACCCGGCCGGCCTCGCCGACGTCATGGTCGAATCCGCCATCACCACCATCATGGATTGCGAAGACAGCGTCGCCGCCGTCGACGCGGCGGACAAGGTGGACGTCTACCGCAACTGGCTCGGCCTGATGAAAGCCGACCTCGTCGCCAGCCTGGAAAAAGGCGGCCGCACCATCGAACGCCGCCTGAACCCGGACCGGCCCTACACTTCCACCCGCGGCGCCGCCATCACCATCCCCGGCCGCTCGCTCATGCTGGTCCGCAACGTCGGCCACCACATGTTCACCGACGCCGTGCTCGACAGCACCGGCGCCGAAATCCCCGAAACCATCCTCGATGCCGCGATCACCTCGATGATCGCCATCCACGACCTCAAGTCCGAAAGCCCGATCCGCAACTCCCGAGCCGGCTCGGTCTATATCGTGAAGCCCAAGATGCACGGCCCGGAGGAAGTCCAGTTCGCCTCGGATCTCTTCGCCGCCGTCGAAGACCTGCTCGGCCTCGCCCGCAACACCCTCAAGATGGGCATCATGGACGAGGAGCGCCGCACCACCATCAACCTCGCCGCCTGCATCCACGCCGCCCGCGAGCGCGTCGCCTTCATCAACACCGGCTTCCTCGACCGCACCGGCGACGAGATCCATACCTCCATGGAAGCCGGCGCCATGATCCGCAAGAACGACATGCGCGCCACGCCCTGGATATCAGCCTACGAAAACAACAACGTCGACACCGGCCTCGCCTCCGGCCTGCGCGGAAAAGCCCAGATCGGCAAGGGCATGTGGGCCATGCCCGATCGTATGGCGGACATGCTCACGCAAAAGATCGGCCACCCCCGCGCCGGCGCCAACACTGCCTGGGTCCCCTCCCCCACCGCCGCCACGCTGCACGCGCTGCACTACCACCAGGTCAGCGTCGCCGACCGCCAGACCGAGATCGCCACCCGCACCCCGGCCGCTCTGTCGGACATCCTCACCCTGCCCCTCGCCGACCGCCCCAACTGGGCGCCCGACGCCGTGCAGCAGGAGCTGGACAACAACATCCAAGGCATCCTCGGCTACGTCGTCCGCTGGATCGACCAGGGCGTCGGCTGCTCCAAGGTGCCGGATATCCACGACATCGGCCTCATGGAAGACCGCGCCACGCTGCGCATCTCCAGCCAGCACGTCGCCAACTGGATCCATCACGGCATCACAACCGAAGCCCAGGTGATGGAAACCATGAAGCGCATGGCCGCCGTCGTCGACCGCCAGAACGCCGACGACCCGCTCTACACCCCGATGGCCCCAGCCTTCACCGGCCCCGCCTTCGCCGCCGCCTGCGACCTCATCCTCCAAGGCCGCAGCCAGCCGAACGGCTACACTGAGTTCGTGCTGCACGCGCGGCGTCGCGAAGCCAAGGCGAAGTAAGCACGTTCTTTTTTGAAAAAAAGAACCAAAAAACTTTTATTCGTTTGCAGCTCGCCCTGAAGCGGGCGCAAACGAATGAAGTCTTTTTTGCTTCTTTTTTCTTCAGAAAAAAGAAGACTCTTACTTATTTCGCCTAAGCCACTCCTCCACCGCCGCCCCCATCGTCGTCCCCACGCTCGCCTTCATCCACGCCATGAACGCCCGGTCGAACGCGAACCCTTCCCCGCACGCCGCGTGAAAAAACCGCCGCACATTCTGCGTGTTGCGATACCCGGCATCGATCACCGTTTCTAGCGTGATCGGGTCCGCATGCCAGTCGAACCGCGCCATGCCCCACTCCCTCCGCGTTGCCCTGCCGCGCCGCCGCCACTACTCTGCCGGCCGTTAGCGCACGGAATCATCCCGCAATGCACATCACCGTCAACGGCGCCCGCCTCTTCTTCGACGTCCGCGGCGAGAAGCTGGTCCCGAGCGGCCCGCGCATGGTCGAGCGGCCCACCCTCATCCTCCTCCACGGCGGTCCGGGCGGCGACCACTCCATGTTCCGCCCCCGCTTCGACGAGTTGTCGGATATCGCTCAGGTCATCTACCTCGACCACCGCGGCAACGGCCGCAGCGAGCGCCGCACGCCAGAGGAATGGACCCTCGCCCAATGGGGCGACGACGTGAAAACCTTCTGCGACCTGCTGGGCATCGAGAAGCCCATCGTGCTCGGCTACTCTTTCGGCGGCATGGTCCTGCAAGCCTACGCCACCCGCCACCCCGCCCACCCCGGCAAGCTGGTCTTCTACAGCACCTCCCCGAAGGTCGACCGCGAGGAAAACTACACCGTCTTCGAACGCCTCGGCGGCCACCACGCCCGCGCCGTGGCCGAAGCCCGCTGGAAAACCCCCAACCCGGAAACCCAGCAGGCCTACATCGAAATCTGCTACCCGCTCTACAACCGCCGCGGCACCCGCGACCCCGATGCCGCCCTGCGCAGCATCAACAACGATGCCGTCGCCTTCCACTTCGGCGGCCCCGATGGCGAGGCCGTCCGGCTGGACTACACCGCCGCCCTGGCCAGCATCCAATGCCCCAGCCTCGTCGTCGCCGGAGAGGACGACCCCATCACCCCCATCACCCGCAGCGCGCTCCTCGCCGCCAGCCTGCCGAAGCACCTCGTCCGCTTCGAACGCTTCGCCAATGCCGGCCACGGCGTGCACAACGACGACCCCGCCGCCGCCATGGCCCTGCTGCGCGAATTCATCCTGGCCGGCTGATGCAGTACCTCGAAGACCTCGCCCTCGGCACCTGGTTCCCCTGCGGCAGCTTCCGCCTCACCGAAGCCGAGATCATCGCCTTCGCCCGCCTCTACGACCCCCAGCCCTTCCACCTCGACCACGAAGCCGCCGCGAACAGCTATTTCGGCCGCCTCTGCGCCTCCGGCCTGCACACCCAGGGCATGGCCATCGGGCTGATGGTCCCCGTAATCGCCGATGTCGCCGTGGTGGCCGGCTACAAGCTGCACGAGGCCCGTTTCCTCGTCCCCACCTGGCCCGAAACCACCTACACCGTGCGCGCCCGCTGGACCGAAACCAGCCCCTCCCCCGCCAACCCCACTCGCGGCCGCGCCGTGCTGCAGATCGAGGTCGCCCAGGGCGAAACCCCGGTCGCCCAGCTCGGCGTCACCTACGTGCTGCAGGCCCGCCCCACCGCTTAGCTGGCTCGCCCCCATGGGGCCGAGGCTTGGGCGAGGGGTCCCCCCGGAACGCACCATCACACTCCGAGACAATATTTAATCCACGCCCGCGGCCCGTCGAAAGAATGCGTCTGCATGTGGACATTGCCTGCCGCAAGAAAAAACATTCCATGATATCCTCCAAATAATAATACGCTCCACGATTAAATCTCCAAATTTAAACACTCTCCTACAACAGCACTCCAACATCAGTTGGCGTTACGAGTCACACTTGGGTAAGGGCGCTCCAGTAATCGTATGCAGCCGTTTTCGAACAGACGCATCTGCGAACGACCATTGCATTCAACTGGAGACTCATTCATGCCCCGCGCCGCAATTCTCGCATCCCGCATTGCACCCTCCGGGCACGCCCTGCACGCCGCCCTGCTCGGCGCCGCCCTCGCCTTGCCCCTGATGCTCGCCGCCCAGCCCGCCCACGCCGTCACCTTCAAAACCACCTACGCCGCCAGCGTCACGGCCTCGCCCTACGCCGCCCAGATCCAGGCCGGCTTCCAGGCCGCCACGCAGGCCTACCAGTCGCTGTTCGTGAACCCCGTCACCGTGAACATCCAGGTCGGCTGGGGCGAGCTCCTCGGCAGCCCCGTCACCAGCCTCGGCGTCGCCGGCATGTACGGCTCCGGCAGCTACGGCTACAGCCAGGTGCAAACCATGCTGCGCGCCACCGCCACCTCCAGCAATGACCAGGCCGCCTACGCCGCCCTGCCCGCCACCAGCCCCGCCGGCGCGCTCCACTACACCCTCACCCCCGCCCTGGCGAAAGCCCTCGGCGTCGCCCCGGCAACCTCCGCAAGCACGGATGGCTATATCGGCTTCGGCAGCAACTACACCTTCGATTTCAACCGCACCGACGGCATTGCCCCCGGCGCCCACGATTTCACCGGCGTCGCCCTGCACGAAATCAGCCATGTCCTCGGCCGCGTCAGCGGCCTCGGCTCCAGCACCCCCAACAACGCCCTGCCGATCGACGCCTTCCGCTACGCCGCCCCCGGCGCGCCCAGCTTCAACTACAGCACCCCCGCCTATTTCTCGATCAACGGCGGCGCCACCAACCTCGCCAACTTCGCCAGCGGCGCCGGCCAGGAACGTGATTCCTGGGTCTATACCCCCGGTGACGCCTTCAGCTACGCCGGCACCGCCGGCATGGTGAACAACCTCACCACCGCCGACCGCATCCTGATGGACGTGCTGGGCTGGAACACCGTCCCCGGCACCACCACCCCGGTCTACGGCACCACCACGCCCACCTCAGGCGGCGGCAAGACCAAGCCCGGCAAGCGCGCCATGCTCAGCGGCATCGGCGTCACCGACCCGGCCGAGGCTCTCCTGTACAACACCACGGCGGTGCCGGAACCCGCCAGCATGGCCCTGCTCGGCGCCGCCCTCCTCGGCCTCGGCATCGCCTCCCGCCGCCGCCCCGCCTGAAGCCGAAACGGGCGGCTCCCAAGGGCCGCCCCCAGGGGCCGCCCGCCCTACCCCATCACCCGCGCAATCGCCGCATCCAGCAATTCCACCCCCAGGTCGATCTCCGCCTCGCTCACCGTCAGCGGCGGCGCAATCCGCATGATCCCGCCCGTGCCCCCGGTGCTGACGATATTGGCCGAAAGGCCGAGATCCATCGCCACCGACGTCACCGCATCCGAAACCCGCCCCGCCTCCGCGCCGGCGAACTCCAGCCCCAGCAGCAGCCCGCGCCCGCGCACATCGCCGATGCAGCCATGCCGCTGGCCGAGCCCGCGCAGCCCCGCCGCCAGCCGCGCCCCCATCGCCTGCGCCCGCCCCGCCAGCCCGTCGCGCTGCACGATCTCCAGCACCTTCACCCCCACCGCCGCCGGCAGCGGGTCGTTCACATGCGTCGTGTAGAACAGGAACTTCCGCGCCTCCGCCTCATCCGCAATCGCGTCGGATGTCATCACCGCCGACAGCGGCAGCCCCACCCCCAGCGTCTTGCTCAGCGTCAGGATATCCGGCACCACCCCGTCACGCTCGAAGGCGAACATCGTCCCTGTCCGCCCCACCCCGGTCTGCGCCTCGTCCAAAATCAGCAGCATCCCCCGCTCGGCGCACTTGGCCTTCAACGCCGCCAGATACCCCAGTGGCAGGTCCAACACCCCGCCGGACGACAGGATCGGCTCCGCAATGAAGCACGCCAGGTTCCCCGTGCACTGCCGATCCAGCAGCGCAAACGCATCGTCCAGCTCCTCCCGCCAGCCCACGCCCTTGAACCGCGGCCGATACGCGTTCGGCGCCGGGATCGCGAAATTCCCCACCGCCATCGGCCCCACCCCGCGCCGCCCGAACGCATAGGTCGCCGCCGACGCCCCGCCCGTCATCCCGTGCCAGCTCTGCGCGAAGGCCGCCACCTCCCACTTCCCCGTCACCAGCTTCGCCATCCGGATCGCCGCCTCGTTCGCCTCCCCCCCGGTGGAAAGAAACATCGCCCGCGGCAACTCCGGCACCAGCCCCGCCAGCGCCTCCGCCAGCGCCACCACCGGCTCAGAAATCATCGAGCTGAACAGATGGTCCAGCTTCCCCACCTCCTCGCGCACCACCGCCACGATCTCCGGATGCGAGTGCCCCAGGATCGCGCTCATCTGGCCGGAGGTGAAATCCAGCACCTTCCGGCCGGCGCCGTCGTACAGAAAACTCCCCTCCGCCCGCACCGGCACGAACGGCACGAAATCCCCGCCATACTTCAACAGATGCCGCCGCGCCCGCGTCCAGAAAGCGGCATCAGGCGCATCGTTCATCGTGTCTCTCCAGGGCTGGTGGAATGCTGCAACGCACACTACCCTGGCACGCACCACATCCGACCGCAACAGAAAGGAAGCACGTTCTTTTTTGAAAAAAAGAACCAAAAAACCTTTA
>JBIKOJ010000075.1:0-23125 GCA_044358135.1 Acetobacteraceae bacterium
CTTCATCGAGCCAGGCGACCTCGTCACCGTCAACGGCACGCTGGTCAATGAACCCGAGCGCACCCGCCTCTGGCGCTACCACAAGCCCGACGGCCTGGTGACCACCCATCGCGACCCCCAGGGCCGCCCCACCGTGTTCGAGAAGATGCCGCCCAGCATCCCGCGCGTGGTCAGCGTCGGCCGGCTGGACCTGAACTCGGAGGGCCTGCTGCTCCTCACCAACGACGGCACCCTGGCCCGCCGCCTGGAACTGCCCAGCAACGCCTGGGTCCGCCGCTACCGCGTGCGCGTCTTCGGCATCCCCACCGAGACCCAGCTCGCCGCCCTGGCCAAGGGCATCACGGTGGCCGGTGAGCGCTACGGCCCGATCGAGGCCGGGCTGGACAGCCGCAAGGGCGACAATGCCTGGCTCACCGTGGCCCTGAAGGAAGGCCGCAACCGGGAGGTGCGCAAGGTAATGGCCCATCTGGGCCTCGAGGTCAGCCGCCTGATCCGCGTCGCCTACGGCCCCTTCCAGCTCGGCAACCTCAACCGCGGCGAGGTGTCCGAAGTGCCCACCAAGGTGCTGCGCGAGCAGATCCCGCAGGGCTGAGCGGAGCAGGGGGATGCGCATCGTCGCCGGCCTCTGGCGCGGCCGTGCCCTGCTGGCGCCGAAGGGCGAGGCCACCCGCCCCACCGCCGACCGCGTCCGCCAGGCCCTGTTCGACATGCTGCTGCACGCCCCCTGGGCGGGGCGCGATGCTGTTGTCGGCGCCACCGTGCTGGATGCCTTCGCCGGCACCGGCGCGCTGGGCCTGGAAGCCCTCTCGCGCGGCGCCGCCCATGCGCATTTCCTGGAACGCGACCGCGCCGCGCTGGCCGCCCTGCGCGCCAACATCGCGGCGCTGAAGGCCCAGGCCACGATCCACGCCACCGACGCCACCAGGCCCCCGCCCGGCCCGCCCTGCACCCTGGTCTTCCTGGACCCGCCCTACGGCCAGGGCCTGGTGGAAAAGGCGCTCGCCGCCCTCGCCCCCGCCGGCTGGCTCGCCCCCGGCGCGCTGGTGGTGGCCGAAACCGCCCGCGAGGAACCCCTCGCCCTGTCAGCCGAAATCCTCGCCGAACGCTCCCACGGCGCCGCCAGGATCACGATCCTGCGCTTCCAGGAAGCGTAACCGCCAAGGCGCCAAGACCGCCAAGAGGACGCCAAGAGAGACACCCATGGCCCTTGGCGCCCTCTTGGTGTCCTTGGCGTCTTGGCGGTTGATCTTTCTTGGCCGTTCGCCCGCCCCTCAGTACCACTCCACCTCGGTATGGTTCATCGCCGCCCGCGCCGCCGCGAAGCTGTAGAACAGCAGCCCCACGCCCAAGGTCGCGATGCAGATCAGCAGCCACCGCACCAGCGCTCCGGTGTCCTTCTCCACGTCGTGCCGGCACACCAGCCGGCCCACCGGTGTGCCCGCGGCATCGGTCAGCTCCACGCTGTTGATCACCGCGCGGAAGAAATGCCCCGCCACCACCAGCCAGCCCAGCCCCAGCGTACACACCGACACCGCCAGCCACACCAGGAACTCCGGCCACACCTTGCCAAGGTCCATCCGGCTGCGCAGCCGCAGCCCCGCCATCACTGCCACGCCCATGGCCCATCTCCCCCGATGATTGCCCGTCCAGGATGATGCGCCGGTGCACTGCCAACCTTGATCCGGATCAATTCACCCGTTGAACAGCCGCCGCACCGCCCGGTCGCGCAGCCTGCGCCCCACCAGCAGCAGCACAGGCGGCGCCCCCAGTGCCAGCACCGGCCAGGCCAGCACCCCCGGCGGCAGGGCTGGCATCGCGCCACCCCCCAGTGCCGCCGTGGCCTCCCCCAGCCATTGCCAGGCCACCCCGGCATGCCAGGCCGGCACCGCCACACCGTGCAACGCCGCGGCCCCGCCCAACCAGCGCTGCATCCCCGCCGGCACCGGCCCGAACGCGACCGCGCCCAGCGCGGCCATGCGGTCCTGCAGCAGCCGCAGCAGCAGCGCCACGGCCGCCACATCCTCCGCCCGGCCGTACTGCGTCGGCACGCTCAGCACCATGTCGCCGTCCAGCATCACCGTCACGGCCACCAGCCGTTGCGGCCCCTCCACCTCCAGCACCAGCGCCACCGCCCCGTCGCGCCAGAAGCGCCGCCACAGCGCCAGCCCCTTGGCCCGCCGCCAGCGCGCCGCCGCCTTGCTCACCGCCGCAGCAGCGCGCCGGCCGCCGAGCCGATCCAGCGCCCCAGCGTGTCCACCAGGAACGACCATTGCCGGAAGGAGGCATCGACGGCCGCCTGGTGCGCCCCCTGCAGGGCCATCCGCCTGGCATCGTCCAGCCCGGTCTGGATGCGGAACACCACGTCGCCGTCCAGCTGCACCACGGTCTGCATCAGCACCCGCTCGGCGCCGACGTCCCAGGTCTTGCGCAGCAGCACCAGGTCGTTGGTGGCGAACACCGTGCCCGTGTTGCGGTCCAGCCGCGCGACGCCCAGCGCCACCCTGCCGAGGTCCGTCACATCCACCGTCACGCCCTTCAGCTGGTCGCAGTTGTTCTTGATGCGGGAGAGCACACCCGGGTCCACCTCCGCCAGCGCCCGCGCCGCCCGCGTGATGTCGCCACGGCTCCAGCCGGGCCCCTCCCGCCCCACCGGCGGCCCCGGCAGGCCCTGGTCCGGCTCCACCACCTGCCCGGCCTCCAGCGCCAGGGTCCGCACCCGCATCTGCGCCAGCCACAGCGCCACGCCGCGCATCGCCTCCAGCTCGCCCGGCTCCAGCGTGGCACGCTCCTCCACCAGCAGCCCCGGCATCGCCCGCTTCGGGTCGTCGCCACCATCCGCCAGCGTCATCGCCCGCCGCGCCTGCCCCGTGGTGCCAAAGGGCTGGATGCCATACTCGAACGTGTCCGACAGCGCCCGCGCCCAGGCGAACGGCCGCCCGCCGGGCACGCCGAACACCTGCGCCGCCATCAGCAGGAAGCGGAAATACTCCACCTTCACGTCGATGATGGCGTTGGTCGGCGTCGGCATGCGCTGGGCGGACATCCCGTCCTTCTCGACGGTATTGACCTCCAGGCTCAGCAGGTTGCGGGCGATGTCGCGGAACTCGACCATGGCCGCGCCCCCGTCACCGCTTCAGCACCTGGTCCACCAGGTCCACGATCGCCTTGATGTTGGTGCGGATGATCTCGCGGCTCTCGGCAACGTGGCGCGTATGCGCCTCCATCAGCGTCGCGTTCGTCCCCGCCACCATCCCCGGCGACATGCGCATGGTGATGTCGCCGCGAAGGAACTGCACCTCGGTCACGATGCCCTCGGCCGGCCCCGCCGTGGGTTCCAGCACCGTCGCGCCGTCCTTCACCACAAAGGCCAGGGGGGAAACCGTGGTCTCGATCCGCAGCGTCTCCAGCTTGTCGAGCGCGGTCAGGATCTTCGTCCAGGTCGTCTCAAGATTGGGGGTGTTGGTCTCGCCCATGGCCGCGCTCCCGTTGCGAACAGGGAGATATTACGAACGCGGCTCCGCCCCGAGTCCAGTGCGCCCTCACCGCCGCCCGAACAGCCGCTCGATCTCCGCCTTGGACAGCTTGAGGTAGGTCGGCCGCCCATGGCTGCACGTCGCCGCCCGCGGCGTGGCCTCCATCTGGCGCAGCAGCGCGTCCATCTCCGGCCCCGCTAGCCGCCGCCCGGCGCGGATGCTGCCATGGCAGGCCAGCCGCGCCACCACCGCCTCCAGCTTCGCCGCCAGCGCCAGCCCCTCGCCCATCTCGGCGAATTCGTCGGCGAGGTCGCGCAGCAGCGGCCCGGGATCGGGCGCGCCGAGCGCCGCCGGCATCGCCCGCACCAGCACCGCACCTACCCCGAAGGCCTCGATCTCCAGCCCCAGCTTCTCCAGCGCCTCGGCCTGCTCCACCAGCCGTGCGGCATCGCCCGGCGGCAGGTCCACCACCGCCGGCATCAGCAGCGCCTGGCGCCGCACCTCGCCCTCCAGCAGCTGCGCCCGCAGCGCCTCATGCGTCAGCCGCTCATGCGCCGCGTGCTGGTCCACCAGCACCAGCGACCCGTCTGCCGCCACCGCCAGGATGTAGGTATCCAGCACCTGCGCCACCGGCGCGCCCAGCGGGTGCGCGGTCGCCACCTCCCGCATCTCCACCGGCGGCAGCACCCGCGCCGCCGGCATCACCTCCATCGGCAGCCGCGCCTCGGCAAAGCCCGTGCGGGCCGGGCCAGGGGAGGGCGCCACCGGCCGCCGCAACGGCAGCCCGGAATACCGCGTCAGCGCCGGCAGGCTCACCTCCGGCGCCGCCACCCCCGCCGCCCCGGCCGCCAGCGCGCGGGACAGGGTGGAGATCACCAGCCCGCGCACCGCCTCGGGCGAGCGGAACCGCACCTCCGCCTTGGCCGGATGCACGTTCACGTCCAGCTGCTCCGGGTCCAGCGTCAGGAACAGCGCCACGATCGGGTGCCGCCCGAAGGCGATCACGTCGCGATACGCCACCCGCACCGCCGTGCGCAGCACGGGGTCCGACACCGGGCGGCCGTTCACGATCAGCGCCTGCGCCGCCATCGTCGCCCGCGTGACGGTGGGGGCCGCGATGAAGCCGGTGAGCACCATCTCGCCCCCCTCCACATCCGCCCGCCGACCCTCCACCGGGATCAGCACCCCGGCCGCCTCGGGCCCGAACAACGCCGCCACCCGTGCGGCCCGGTCCTGCGCCGGCAGGTCGAACAGTGCCCGCCCGTCGCTTTCCAGCCGGAACGCCACCTGCGGGGCGGCCATCGCCAGGCGCCGCACCGCCACCTCCGCCGCGTCGGCCTCCGCCCGCGGCGATTTCAGGAACTTCCGCCGCGCCGGCGTCGCGAAGAACAGATCGGCCACCACCACCCGCGTGCCGACCGCCCCGGCCGATGGCGCCACCTCCCCCACCACCCCGCCTTCCACGGCGATGGTATGCGCGCTGTCGCCGTCCCGCGTGCGTGAGGTGATCGCCAGCCGCGCCGCCGCCCCGATGCTCGGCAGCGCCTCGCCGCGGAACCCCAGCGTCTCGATCCGCACCAGCATGTCGTCGGCCAGCTTGGAGGTGGCATGCCGCTGCACGCACAGCGCCAGCTCATCGGCACTCATGCCGAACCCGTCATCCTCCACCTCGATGCGCGCAATCCCGCCGCCATCGATGGCGACGGCAATGCGCGTCGCCCCGGCATCCAGCGCGTTCTCCACCAGCTCGCGCACCGCCGCCGCCGGCCGCTCGATCACCTCGCCGGCGGCGATCCGGTTGACGGTTGCTTCCGGCAGCAGCCGGATGCGGCCTGCCTTCATCCGCGCAGCGCCGCGAACCGCCCCATCAGCGACGCGGTCGAGCCGTCATGCACCCCGGCCGGCCCGCCCTCCAGCTCCTTCAGCACGCCGGAGGCCAGCACCTTGCCCAGCTCCACCCCCCACTGGTCGAAGCTGTTGATCCCCCACAGGCAGCCCTGCACCGCCACCTTGTGCTCATACAGCGCCACCAGCCGCCCCAGCGTGAAGGCATCCAGCCGCCGGAACAGGATCGTGGTGCTCGGCCGGTTGCCGGGGAACACCCGGTGCGGCGCCACCGCGGCAATGGTGGCCTCGTCCGCCCCCGCCGCGCGCATCTCCGCCTCCACCTGCGCCCGAGTCTTGCCTGCCAGCAGCGCCTCGGCCTGCGCGAAGGCATTGGCCGCCAGGATGCGGTGCGCCCCATCGCGCCCATGCTCCGCCTGCGCCGCCAGCAGGAAATCGACGGGGATCACCGAGGTCCCCTGGTGGATCAGCTGCATGAAGCTGTGCTGCGCATCCGTGCCGGGCTCGCCGAAGATCACCGGGCAGGTCGCGGTCCCGACCGCCCCGCCATCCAGCAGCACCGACTTGCCGTTGCTCTCCATCTCCAGCTGCTGCAGATGCGCCGCGAACCGGTGCAGCCTGGCATCGTACGGCAGGATCGCCTGCGCCCGGTAGCCCAGCGCGTTCACGTGCCAAACCCCCACCAGCCCCAGGATCACCGGCAGGTTGTCCTCCAGCGGCGCATCGCGGAAATGGCAATCCATCGCCCAGGCCCCGTCCAGCAGCGCCTGGAACTGGTCCCACCCCGCCGCCAGCGCGATCGAGAGCCCCACGGTGGACCACAGCGAATACCGCCCGCCCACCCAGTCGCGGAACCCGAACACCCGTTCCGCCGCGATGCCGAACGCCGCCGCCGCGCGCTGGTTGGTCGAAAGGGCGGCGAAATGCGCCCCCACCGCCGCCTCGCCCAGCGCGCCGGCCAGCCAGGCCCGCGCCGCTGCCGCGTTGGCCATGGTTTCCTGCGTGGTGAAGGTCTTGCTCGCCACCAGCACCAGCGTCGTCGCCGGATCCAGCCGGCGCGCCAGGGAGGCGAAGGCATGCCCATCCACGTTGGACAGGTAATGCGCCGCCATCACCCCGCCATCGGTCATGGTCAGCGCCTCGGCCGCCATGCGCGGCCCCAAATCCGATCCGCCGATGCCGATATTCAACACCGCCTGGAATCGCTGCCCCGTCGCTCCGCGCAGCGTGCCGTCATGCACCGCGGCCACGAATGCCTGCATCCGCGCCCGCTCGCCCGCCGCCAGCCCGCTGGCATCCTCCGCGCCTGCCCGCAGCCCGGCCCCCGCCGGCGCGCGCAGCGCCATGTGCATCGCCGCCCGCCCCTCGGTCGGGTTCACCAGCGCGCCCCCGAACAGCCGCGCCCGGAACCCCTCCAGCCCCGCCGCCCGCGCCAGGCCGAACAGCGCCCCCCGCGCAGCAGCATCGATCGCGGTCTTGGACCAATCCAGCGTCAGGTCATCCAGCGCCGCCGTGAACCGCCCCGCCCGGCCGGGATCGGCCGAGAACAGCGCGCGGATGTCATGCCCCCCTGGCCGGGCCGCCAACGCGGCAAGCCGGGTCCATTCAGCGCGGAGATCGGCGGGCGAGTCGCTGTCCATGGCGCATCCTACCGCAGCTTGCGGTTGCGCCGAAGAGGGACGCCGAGGCTAGCGGAAGATACGGTCGAACAAGCCGCGGCTGCGCGGCTGGATGATCCGGCTGTCACCCTCGGCCACGTTCTGCCCCAGCGCGGCGTTCTCGCGCAGGCGCTGCGCCTCGCGCCGCGGGTCCACCTGCAGCCCGCCCTCGCTCGGCGGCGTGCGCCAGAACATCAGCCGGTCCACCAGCGCCGGCGGCGACCGGTCGAGATGCGATTCGCTGTCCACCTTGGCGCGGATATCGCCCTGCACCTGCGGCCCCGCCGCCTGCAGCAGCGCGGAAACCCCGGGCGAAACCCCGGGCTCGCGCGCCCCCCCGGCGGCCAGCGCGGCCTGCGGCGCCAGCACGGCCTGGGCCGAATCCGGCCCGGATTGCTCCTGCGGCCGCGGCGCCCCCGGCCGCGGCGCGCGCAGCGCGAAATCCGGCGGCATGGACAGCGGCGCCCGCGTTGTCACCTGGAACTCGTCCGGCGCATCGCGCTGCAGCCCGAAGGTGCGGGAGACGTCTTCGCCACAGCCGGCCAGCAGCAGCGGCAGCGTCAGGGCCAGGGTCGCGGCGGTCTGGGGAATGCGCATGGCCCCCTGATTAGCCGGGAGCCGTGGCCGCATCAAGGCGTCTGCCCGGTCTCGCGCCTGGCAGCGCCATCCTTGCGCCCGGCCAGCAGCGAATCCAGCAGCAGCAGCCCCACCCCGCACACGATCGCGGCATCGGCCACGTTGAACACGTACCAGCTCCAGCCCCAGGCATGGGCATGCAGGAAATCCACCACCGCGCCGAACCGGATCCGGTCGATCACGTTGCCCACCGCGCCGCCCGCCACCGCGCCCAGCGCCAGGGCCACCGCCATCCGCTCGGCCTGCCAGAGCCACACGGTCAGCGCCACCACCACCGCCAGCGCCACCGCGGCCAGCAGCACCGCGCTCCAGGTCGAATCGCTGCTCAGCAGCCCGAAGGTGATGCCGCGGTTCCACACCATGGTCAGGTTCAGGAACGGCAGCACCGGCACCGACACCCGCGCCGGCAGGTCGAACACCTCCAGGATCCACCATTTGCTAATCTGGTCCGCCACCAGGATGGCCAGCGCCATCCCGATGCCGAACCCGCGCAGCCGTGTCATCGGCACACCAGGCCCGACTCCACCGCATCCTCGCAGCGCGCGCACAGCCCGGGATGCGCCGCACTGCGGCCCACTTCCGGCAGCACCTTCCAGCAGCGCTCGCACTTCGTGCCCGGCGCCACCGCCGCCCGCGCGCCGGCCACCGCCGCCGTCTCCACCGTGGCACCGGCCACGATCAGGATATCCGCCCAGGCCTCGGCCGAAAGCAGCCCGGCCTGCACGTCGGGCAGCGCCATCACCACCACCGCCTGGGTGCTGGCGCCGATGCGCTTGTCCGCCCGCATTGCCTCCAGCTCCGTCGTCCCCAGCCGGCGCAGTTCGCGCACCGCGTCCCACTTCGCCCCCAGCGCATCGTCGCGCCAGCCGGCGGGGATGGTGGGGAAGTCGTGCAGATGCACGCTGTCGGCCTCGCCGAACCGCGCCGTCCACGCCTCCTCGGCGGTGAACACCAGCACCGGGGCCAGCCAGGTGCACAGGCAGCGATGCAGGTGGTCCAGCACCGTCCGCGTCGCCCGCCGCCGCAGCGTGTCCGGCCGGTCGCAGTACAGCGCGTCCTTGCGGATGTCGAAGTAGAAGGCGCTGAGGTCGGAGGAGCAGAAATTGTGCACGGCGGCATACACGCCGGTCCAGTCGTAGCTCTCCACGGCGGCGCGGATCAGCTGATCCAGCTCCGCCACCCGGTGCAGCACCCAGCGCTCCAGCTCCGGCATGTCCGCCTCAGGCACGCGCTCCGCCTCGCTGAACCCGTCCAGCGAGCCTAGCAGCCAGCGCAGCGTGTTGCGCAGCCGGCGATACAGCTCGGTCTGCTGCTTCAGGATCTCCTTGCCGATGCGCATGTCCTCGCTGGTGTCGGAGGACATCACCCACAGCCGCAGGATATCGGCGCCGTACTGGTCGTTCACCTCCTGCGGTGCCACCACATTGCCGAGCGACTTGCTCATCTTGCGGCCCTGCTCGTCCATCACGAAGCCATGCGTCAGCACCGCCTTGAACGGCGCCACCCCGCGCGTGCCCACGGACTCCAGCAGCGAGGAATGGAACCAGCCGCGATGCTGGTCCGAGCCCTCCAGATACAGATCCGCCGGCCACGCCAGCCCGCGCTTCTCCAGCACGAAGGCATGGGTCGAGCCGCTCTCGAACCACACATCCACGATGTCGAACACCTGTTCGTAGTCGACCGCGTTGCGCCCCTCGCCCAGGAACCGCTCCGGCGGCGAGGAATACCAGGCATCTGCCCCCTCGGTTTCGAACGCGGCCACGATCCGGTCCACCACCGCCTGCTCGCGCAGCACCTGGCCGCTGGCCTTCTCCACGAACACCGCGATCGGCACGCCCCAGGCGCGCTGCCGGCTGATGCACCAATCCGGGCGGGAGGCCACCATGGAGCCGATCCGGTTGCGCCCCATGTCCGGCACGAACCGCGTCGCCGCGATCGCTTCCAGCGCCTTGCCGCGGATATCCTCCGGCCCGTCCATGCGGATGAACCATTGCGGCGTCGCGCGGAAGATCAGCGGCGCCTTGGAACGCCAGGAATGCGGGTAGGAATGCACCAGCTTGCCGCGCGCCATCAACCCGCCGGCCTCGGCCAGCGCCGCGCACATCGCATCGGCCACCTTGTAGACATGCTGGCCCGCGAAGTGCGGCACCCAGGCATTGTAGGTGCCGTCCTCGCCCACCGTCTCCGGCACCTCGATGCCGTGCTGCCGCCCCAGCTCGAAATCCTCCTCGCCATGCCCCGGC
The DNA here is from genome assembly GCA_044358135.1 of Acetobacteraceae bacterium. GTDB lineage: Bacteria > Pseudomonadota > Alphaproteobacteria > Acetobacterales > Acetobacteraceae > CAMDGX01. The sequence continues at coordinate 9,856 of JBIKOJ010000075.1, forward strand.
GCGATATGCACGAAGCCGGTGCCGGCATCCGTCGTCACGTATTCCGCCGAATACACCACCACGTCATGGTCATAGCCGCGCCCGCGCATCGGGTGCGCGCACACCGTGCCCAGCAGCTCGCGCCCCTTGTGCACATGCAGCAGGTGATGCGTCTCCACCCCGGCGGCCTCGCAGAGCTGCGGCAGCAGCGCCAGCGCCACCAGCACCCGCTCTCCGGCCTGGGCCAGCGAGCCGTCCTTGGCGCTGTCGATCCGCACCACGGCGTAGTCGATGTCCTCGCCCAACGCGATCGCCCGGTTGCCCGGCATGGTCCAGGGCGTGGTCGTCCAGATCAGGATCGCCGCGCCGTTCAAAGAAGCCACTGGCCCGCTCACGATCGGGAACCGCACCGTCACCGTCGTGCTGGTATGGTCGTGGTATTCGATCTCGGCCTCGGCGAGCGCCGTCTTCTCCACCGGCGACCACATCACCGGCCGCAACCCGCGATACAGCGCCCCGTTCATCAGGAACCGCCCGATCTCGCCGAAGATCGCCGCCTCGCTCGGCAGGTCCATCGTGGCATAGCGCTGCGGCCAGTTGCCCAGCACGCCCAGCCGGCGGAACTCGCTCTCCTGCACGCCCATCCAATGCTGGGCATAGGCGCGGCACTCGGCGCGGAATTCCAGCAGCGGCACCGCGTCCTTGTCCTTCTTGGCGGCGCGGTACTGCTCCTCGATCTTCCACTCGATCGGCAGCCCGTGGCAGTCCCAGCCCGGGATGTAGTTGGCGTCATAGCCACCCATCTGCCGGGCGCGGTTGATCACGTCCTTCAGGATCTTGTTCAGCGCCGTGCCGATATGCAGGTTGCCATTCGCGTACGGGGGGCCGTCATGCAGGATGAAGCCCGGCCGGCCCTGCTTGGCGCGCAGCTTGCCCCAGATATCCATCTGCTCCCACCGGGCCAGCATCCCCGGCTCCTTCTTCGGCAGGTCGCCGCGCATGGGAAAGGGCGTGTTCGGCAGGAACACCGTGCTGCGATAATCGCGGCCGGCAGCCGGGGCGGGAGCATTGTCGGTCATGGGATGTGTCTCGCGCGGCTGCGAGAGCCGCAAAAGGGGGTGGGGAATATGCGCGTCGAACCCGGCTCTCTAGCGAGAGGCCGGGCCAATAATTCGCGCTATGACAACCCCGAACATGCCCCGATCATGCCATCCGGCCCTTCAATCGGCAAGGCAAGCGGTGGCGCCCCGCTACCCCAGCAACGCCCGAGCCTGCGCGGCATCCGCCGCGATCTGCGCCTTCAGCGCATCCAGCCCCGGGAATTTCTGCTCCCCGCGCAGATAGGCCACCAGCGAAACCCCGATCTCCTGCCCGTACAGATCGCCGGCGAAATCGAACAGGTTCACTTCCAGCCGGCTCTCCGGCCCCTCGTTCACCGTCGGCCGCCGTCCGATATTGGCCACACCCTTGCACACGCGCCCATCGGCCAGCGCCACCGTCACCGCGTACACCCCGCGCGCCGGCTCCAGATGCCGCCCCAGGGGCACATTCGCGGTCGGAAACCCGATCGTCCGCCCGCGCTTGTCGCCATGCGCCACCACGCCGCGGATCGCCCAGGGCCGCCCCAGCATCGCGGTCGCCCGCTCCGGATACCCGTCCTGCAGCGCGCGGCGGATCCGCGTGGACGAAATCGCCCCCTCGGCATCGGCCAGCGGCGGCACCACGGAAAGCCCGATCCCCACCCCGGCGGCATGCTCCGCCAGGAAGGCCACGTCGCCCCCGCGCCGGTGCCCGAAGGCGAAATCCGGCCCGCAGGCCAAATGCTTCGCCCCGAGCCCGCCATGCAGCACCTCGGCCACGAAGGTCTCCGCACTCATCTGGCTGAAGGCGGCATCGAAGGGCAGCTCGTACACGAACGAAACCCCCAGCTCCGCCAGCACCGCCGCCCGCTCGGCCGACAGCGTCAGCCGGAACGGCGGGTCATCGGGCCGGAACACCTCGCGCGGATGCGGCTCGAAGCTCAGCACCGCCAGCGTCGCCTCCGGCCGCGCCGCATGGGCCGCGCGCAGAACCTGGGCATGCCCACGATGCACCCCGTCGAAATTCCCCAGCGCCACGCTCGCCCCGCGCGCACTCTCCGGCAGCGCCCGCCAATCGCCGAACACCCGCATCAGCCGGCCTCCCCCAGCTCGGACTCCGTCGCCCCGGCCCGCTGCTTCGCCCAGTCGGAGAGCTGCACGGGATAACCCAGGTATTCCGTCAGCACCTCCACGGGCGGCCCATCCGCGCGCACCCGCCCCTGGTCCATCCACAGCGCCCGCGTGCACCACTGCAGCACCACATCGGTCACGTGGGAGGAAAGCACCAGGATCTCCACCCCCCGCACCAGGTTCTCCAGCCGCACCCGCGCCTTCTCCATGAACCCCGCATCGCCGGCCAGGAACCACTCGTCCATCAGCAGCACCTGCGGCCGCACGGAGGTCGCCAGCGCAAAGCCCAGCCGCACGATCATGCCGGAGGAATAGATCCGCACCGGCAAATCGAGGAAATCCGTCAGCTCCGCGAACGCGGCCACGTCCTCCGCCAGCCCCTCGATCGCCTTCTTGTCGAGGCCCAGGTACATGCCACGCAGCATGATGTTCTCGCGCCCGGTCAGCTCCGGGTTCATGCCCAGATGCGGGTCCACCAGCGCATTGAGCGAGCCCTGCACCCGCACCCGCCCGGCCACCGGCTCATAGATCCCGGCCATCGCGCGCAGCAGCGTGGTCTTGCCCGCCCCGTTGCCCCCCACCAGCGCCAGCCGGTCCCCCGGCCGCAGCGCCAGGTTCACATCGCGCAGCGCCTCCACCACCACCCGGTTGCGGTTATCCGCCGCCATCCGCCCGGTCACGGTCGAAAGCACCGTCTTCTTCAGGCTGCGCGCATTGCCGTGATAGAGCGGAAAGCTCAGCGACAGGCCCTCGACGTCGATGGAAGAGGTCATGGCGCTACAGCCAGAACGCAATGCGGCCGCGCACCCGCGCGAACACCACCCAGGTGATCACGAACAGCACGGCGCTGTAGGCCAGCGCGCAGCCCAGCACCAGCGCGCTCGGCGGCGTGCCGAACAGCGGCCCGCGTACCACCTCCAGCAGGCAGAAGAACGGGTTCAGCGCCAGCATCCACTGCCGATCATCCAGCTGCTCCGGCTTCCAGATCACCGCCGACAGGAAGAACGCCATCTGCATCACGTTGGCCACGATCGGCGGCACGTCGTGCAGCCGCGCGCACAGCGCCCCCAGCAGCAGCGCCAGGCTCAGCGACACCGCCAGCCACAGCACCATCCCCGGCAGCGCCAGCCACGCCACCCCCGCCGGCGGCCAGGTCCACAGCACCAGGTTCGCCACCACCACCACCACGGCGTTGTGCCCCAGGATGATCAGATTGCGCACCACGATCCGCGCCGCATACAGCGTGAACGGCATCCGCACCGAGCGGATCATCCCCTGGTTGGTCGTGAACGCCCCGCAGGCATCGCTCACCAGCGCGCCCACGAAGCCCCACAGCACCAGCGACAGGCCCAGGTAGGGGATGTAGTCGCCCAGCTCCAGCCGGAACAGCACCGCATACAGGATGCCCATGGCCGCCACCATCGCGCCGGTGGAGATCGTGAGCCAAAACGGCCCCAGCACCGATCCGCGGTATTTCAGCCGGATATCCAGCCAGGCCAGCGTCCACACCAGCCGCCACTGCGCCAACCCGTCGCGCACATCGAGCCAGGCCGCGCGGTTGCGGTCGCCCCAGCTCTGGTCCGCCGCAAGGTCGAGGACCACGTTCTCGCTCGGCTGCAGGTGGGAGGAGGCATCCATTGCCGGCGCGATACCCGATCCGCCCGCCGCCGGCAACCAAGCCGCGCGTACGTTTCCGTTACCCCGCCATTGCACTTTCCGGCCCGGGCCGGCTCAGCTTGCCCGGCCGATGCGCGTCCGCGCCCCGCGCGTCAGCACCACCCGCTCTCCTGCCTGGAACCGCTCCTCGTTGGTCTGCACCACCGACACGGTCTGCCCGTCATCCTCGCGGATGATGAACTCCATCGCCTCGCCGGTGTTCACCGACCGGTCCACCGCGGTTCCGGCCAGCCCGCCGATGATCGCGCCGCCGATGGCGCCCAGGATGTTCACCCTGGGATCGCCGCCGATGAAGCTGCCGGCCACGCCGCCCGCCGCCGCCCCGCCCAGGGTGCCCACGCCGCTCTGGCCCTGAATCGTCACCGGCCGCATGGACACGATCACGCCATAGCTCACCTGCGCGCTGCGCCCGATATCGGAAGGCGAGTAGGTGGTGTTGGTGTTGCGCGGCCCGGCGCAGGCCGACAGCCCCAGCAGGGCGGCCAGGCAGGCAGCGGCAAGCATCGGTCGGGACAAAACAGGCATCGGCCATCTCCTTCACGGCGTCCGGCGCGGCGCGTCCTAGCATGCGCCGCGATTTTGCCGCATCGTTCTGCCTACCATTTGCGGCCGGATCAGGGCCGCCACAAGGTTGCCCCGGGAAGGGATTTCGGATAAGGGTTTGCAGCCAGTTGCTGTGAATACCGTTCAACGGATACCTCCAGGTATCCGGTCCTACTCGGTTTACCCGCGGGTTTCGTTGCCCCCCAAAGGTGCCCCCCGCGGCGCCCCCAAGCCGGAGAGAGAGAGCCGCATGCCGTCCCCGAGCCTGTCTCCGGCCCTCACCTTCCGCTCCCTCACGCGGCTTGCGATGTGCCTGGCCGCCATCGGCCTGCTCGCCGCCTGCTCCTCCAAAACCCAGGTCTCCCGCAGCGCGTCAGACTACGCCGCCCGCGCCAAGGGCAACTACGCCCCGCCCGGCCCGCCCGGCGACCCCTGGGGCCCCTACATCACCAAGGCCGCCGCGCGCTTCGACGTGCCGGAACGCTGGATCCGCGAGGTCATGCGCGTCGAATCCAGCGGCCAGATGTACCAGGGCGGCAAGCTCACCACCTCGCATGCCGGGGCCATGGGCCTGATGCAGGTCATGCCCGGCACCTATGAGGAACTGCGCCTGCGCCACGGGCTGGATGACGACCCCTTCGACCCGCACGACAACATCATGGCCGGCACCGCCTACATCCGCGAGATGTACGACCTCTACGGCTCGCCCGGCTTCCTCGCCGCCTACAATGCCGGCCCCCGCCGCTTCGAGGATTACGCGATCCGCAACCGCGGCCTGCCCAACGAAACCCGCCGCTACGTCGCCAAGATCGCCCCCTACATCGCCGACCACCGCCCCAACCGGGAGTCGGAGGCCGCGCAGATGGCCATGTACCAGATCCCCACCGACATCCCCGCCGGCCCGCGCTACCCGCGCGGCGGCCGCAACCCGGCTCCGGTCGCCCTCGCCCAGGCCAGCCCGCCCTCGGGCCGGGATGCATACCAGCGCGCCGATTCCACCGTCTCGGCCTCCAACCTGCCGCCGCCCCCGGCCATGCCGCCCCGCGCCAGCGTCGTCGCCATGGCCGCCCCGCCGCCGCCGCCCCCGGCCCGGCCGGCCGCCGAGCCCGCCCGCGGCTTCTCCCTCATCTCCCCCGCCATGGCCGGCAGCCTCCCCGCCCGCCCCGCCGCCGTGGCCGGCACCGTCGGCCCCTGGGCCATCCAGGTCGGCGCCTTCGCCAATGAGGGCCTGGCCCGCTCCGCCGCCGAATCCGCCCGCGGCCAGGCGCGCGACGTGCTCGCCCAGTCGCGCCCCGCCGTCGGCGCCGTGCGCAGCGGCAGCGCCACCCTCTACCGCGCCCGCCTCGCCGGCCTCTCGCGTGAAGCCGCCACCCAGGCCTGCGAGAAGCTCGCGAAGGCCCGCGGCACCTGCATCGTCCTCTCGCCGGACGCGCAGCTCTAGCCTCCTCGATCGCCGAAACCCGGCGCGCCCCCGTTGCGGGCGCGCGCCGCCGGCGCCATGATCGCACCGACTGACCCCTGAAGGGGCCGGGAGGAACCGCATGACCACCAGCAACAGGATGACGACGGCATGATCAACAAGATCGTCCAGAACATGGCCGAGGCCATGGCGGGCGTGAAGGACGGGATGACGGTCCTGCTCGGCGGCTTCGGCCTCGTCGGCCAGCCCAACGCCCTGGTCGACGCGCTGATCGAAACCGGCGTGAAGGACCTCACCGTCGTCGCCAACAACGCCGGCGGCGGCACCACCGGCCTCACCGCCCTCATGGAGCACGGCCGCGTCCGCAAGCTCATCTGCTCCTTCCCGCGCAGCAACAACACCATCTTCGAAGACCTCTACCGCGCCGGGAAGATCGAGCTGGAAATCGTCCCCCAGGGCACGATGGCCGAGCGCATCCGCGCCGCCGGCGCCGGCGTGGGCGCCTTCTTCACCCCCACCGGCGTGGGCACGAAGATGGCCGAGGGCAAGGAAGTCCGCGAATTCAACGGCCGCATGATGGTGATGGAATACGCCCTGCCCGGCGACATCGCCCTCGTCGAAGCCTGGGAAGCCGACCGCTGGGGCAACCTCACCTTCAAGCTCTCCGGCCGCAACTTCAATCCGGTGATGGCCACCGCCGCCAAGACCACGATCGTGCAAACCCAGCACATCGTCGAACTCGGCGCGCTCGACCCGCAGCACATCATGTGCCCCGGCCTCTATGTCGATCGCGTCATCCACATTCCGTACGGCGATCCGCCGTTCTAAGGAAGGAAGAATGTTCTTTTTTGAAAAAAAGAACCAAAAAACTTCTGTCCATTTGCTGATCGCCCTAAACCGGGCCCAAATGAACAAAAGTCTTTTTGCTTCTTTTTCTTCAGAAAAAGAAGACTCTTTCTTATAACTTCCCTTCCACAGGAGCCACCGCACATGGATGCGAAGCCTCAAGCCAAGGGCTGGGACCGCCTGCAGATGGCCGAGCGTGCCGCGCAGGACATTCCCGAGGGCTGGTACGTCAATCTCGGCATCGGCATGCCCACCGGCATCGCCGACTACGTGCCGCTCGATCGCGAAGTGGTTTTCCACTCCGAGAACGGCGTCCTCGGCATGGGGCCCAAGCCCCCCGAAGACCAGCGCGACCCCTGGCTGATCAACGCCGGCAAGCAGCACGTCACCCTGCGCAAGGGCGGCAGCTTCGTCCACCACGCCGACAGCTTCGCCATGATCCGCGGCGGGCACCTCGATCTCTGCGTCCTCGGCGCCTTCGAAGTGGCCGAGAACGGGGATATCGCCAACTGGGCCACCTCCGAGAACGATGCCGCCCCCGCCGTCGGCGGCGCCATGGACCTGGCCGCCGGCGCCAAGCGCCTCTGGGTCATCATGGACCACAGCACCAAGTCCGGCGGCAAGAAGCTGGTGAAGAAGTGCACCTACCCGCTCACGGCCCTCGGCGCCGTGAAGCGCGTCATCACCAACCTCGGCGTCTTCGATGTCACCGAGCGCGGCTTCGTCGTCGTGGAACTCGCCCCGGGCGTTACCCTGGAACAGGCCCGCGCCCAGTCCGAGGCCGAGATCCACACCCAAGGCTAAAGCAAGCGGTTCTTTTTTGAAAAAAAGAACCAAAAAACTTTTATGACCTTGCACCGAGTGCCAACATCTGGCCTCGGTGCAAATTCATAAAGTCTTTTTGCTTCTTTTTCTTCAGAAAAAGAAGACTCTACCTTACTGAAAGTACCCGACCATGAGCGCAGCTTCCTCCGACGATCGCGCCGAATCCGTCCGCCTCATCCGCAACAGCGCCGCGGGCCTCGCCCCGCGCACCGGCGACCTGCGCCGCATCCGCGCCCTGCGCTTCGAGGACCCCGGCTTCGACCGCGCCGTCTGGAAGCAGATGTGCGAAATGGGCTGGCCCGGCCTGCGCCTGCCGGAGGAAGCCGGTGGCTCCGCCCTCGGCATGGCCGAATACTGCGCCATCGCCGAGGAAGTCGGCGCCGCCCTGGCCCCGGAACCCCTCGTCTCCGCCGCCATGGCCGCCCGCGCCCTGGCCGGCACCCCCCACGCCACCGCCATCCTCACCGGCGAACGCCTCATCCTCCCCGCCTGGCAGGAACGCCCCAACACGCTGGACACGCGCGGTGACACCACCACCGCCGGCGGAAAAGCCAACGGCCGCAAGATCTTCATCCCCCAGGCCGCCGGCGCCGATGCCTTCCTCGTCTCCGGCAAGGACGGCCTTGCGCTGGTCGAACGCGACGCCCCCGGCCTGACCCTCACCACCGAACGCACCCAGGATGGCGGCAATTTCGGCACCCTCTCGCTCGAAAACGCCCCCTGCACCCCCGTCCCCGGCGACCTCACGGAAGCCCTGGAGGAAGCCGCCCTCGCCACCGCCGCCAGCCTCCTCGGCGTCATGGACCGCGTCTTCATCATGACGGTCGACTACCTCAAAACCCGCGTCCAGTTTGGCAAGCCCATCGGCAGCTTCCAGGCCCTCCAGCACCGCGCCGCCGACCTCAAGATCCAGGTCTCCCTCTCCCGCGCCAGCGTCGAATCCGTCGCCGCCGCGCTCGACAACGGCCTCGCCGGCCCCGCCCGCCTCGCCGCCATCTCCCGCGCCAAAGCCCGCGCCTCCGACTCCGGCATGCTCGTCTGCCGCCAGGCCATCCAGCTCCACGGCGGCATCGGCTACACCGACGAAGCCGACCCCGGCCTCTTCCTCCGCAAAGCCATGGTCCTCTGCAACCTCTACGGCTCCGCCACCCTCCACCGCACCCGCTTCGCCACCCTGGCGGTGGACAGCGACGAAGGCTGATGCGCCTGGGGCGCGGCCAGGAAGCAAGGCCAGGGCTCTGCCCTGGACCAGCTGGGGCCTTAGGCCCCAGACCCCGATACCTTTTCCGCCTTCGGCGGGGAGGGGCCGTCGAGGCGGTGGACAGACCCGGGCGGCCCCTCCCCGCCGAAGGCGGAACAAATGTGGGTCCAGGGACCTCAGGTCCCTGGCGGGGTCCAGGGGCAGCGCCCCTGGCCTTTCTTACCTGGGAGCACCCAAGCGCATGAGCCTCCTCACGGTCACCCGCTTGGGTGCGACGTTGGTGCTGGAGATGAACGAGCCGGCCAGGCGCAATGCCTTGAGCATGGCGATGCGCGCTCGCTTCATTGAGGAGCTGGAGGTTGCCGAGAAGGATAAGTCGGTCCGCGCGGTCGTCGTCACCGGCGCCGGCGGCCAGTTCTGCTCCGGCGGCGACATCAGCGGCATGGACAGCTCGGATTTCGCGGCGGGGCGGGAGCGGTTTCGCATCACCCACGCGATGGTGAAAGCCATCATCGAAAGCGGCAAGCCGTTCGTGTCAGCCGTCGAGGGCTGGGCCGCAGGCGCCGGGGTGGGTTTGGCGATCGCGTGTGATTGCGTCGTGGCGGCGGAGGGCGCGAAGTTCCTCACCCCCTTCGTCCGCGTCGGCCTGGCCCCCGATTTCGCTCTCATGCACACTTTGCCACGCCGCGTGGGCGAGGGTCGCGCCCGCAACATGTTCTTCTCCGCCGAGCCGGTAGATGCTGCGGAGGCCCTGCGCATCGGCCTAGTCGACCACGTCACCCCCAACGGCACCGCTTTGGAGAAGGCTCTGGAGCGCGCCGCCAAGTTCGCCGAGGGCGCCCCGGAGGCCATCGCCATGACCCGCAGCATCCTCGCCCGCGGCCTGGCAGACGCCCTGGAATGGGAACGCACCGCCCAGGCCGCCCTGTTCACCACCGCCGACCACGCCGAGGGCAAGCTCGCCTTCGCCCAGAAGCGCAAGCCCGCCTTCAAGGGAGCCTGACATGACCGCCGTCACCCCGCACCAGCCCGAAGACCTGAACGATCTGTCGGACGACGCCTTCCGCCAGCACATCCGCCAATGGATCGAGGCCAACTACCCGCCGGAGCTCCGTAATCCCCCGAAGCGCCTGCACTGGTCCGAAAACCAGGTCTGGTACTTCAAGCTGGCGGAACAGGGCTGGCTCTGCCCCTCCTGGCCCCGCGAGCACGGCGGCATGGGCCTGTCCGCCGGCAAGCAGATCATCATGGTCGAGGAATACGAGCGCCACGGCGTTGCCCGCACCAACGACCACGGCATCCTCATGGTCGGCCCGCTCCTGATCGCCCACGGCACGCAAGACCAGCGCGACTTCTTCCTGCCGAAGATCCTGTCCGGCGAGCACATCTGGTGCCAGGGCTACAGCGAACCCAACGCCGGCTCCGATCTCGCCAGCCTGCGCACCGAAGCCGTGGCCGACGGCGAGGACTGGATCATCAACGGCTCCAAGATCTGGACCACGCTCGCCAACGACGCCAACTGGATCTTCCTGCTGGTCCGCACCGACAAGACGGCCAAGAAGCAGGAAGGCATCACCTTCCTCCTCGTCCCCATGGACACCCCTGGCATCACCGTCCGCCCGATCTGGACCATCGACCTGCACGACGAGTTCTGCGAAGTCTTCTTCGACAACGTCCGCGTTCCCCAGAAATGGACCGTGGGCGCCGTGAACCAGGGCTGGACCATGGCCAAGGCCCTTCTGGGCCACGAACGCATCTACCTCGGCTCCGCCAAGCTCTCCCAATACGCCCTCGACCGCCTGAAAACCCTGGCCGACCGCATGGGCGTGGCGGATGACCCCGATTTCATCGACCGCTACACCCGCCTCAAGCTCGAAATCGCCGACCTGAAATCCCTCCACGCCACCTACGTGGACATCGTCCGCCGCGGCGAGGAACTCGGCCCGGATGTCTCCATGCTCAAGGTCATCCAGACCGAGCTGTTCCAGAAGATCCCCGACACCATGATGGAAGTCGCCGGCGAAAACGCCGCCCTGCTGGAACCCATGGAGGGCAACCGGGAGCTGAACCCCTCCGGCCTGTTCCTCCAGGCCCGCCCGAGCACGATCTACGGCGGCAGCAACGAGATCCAGCGCAACATCCTGGCCAAGAACGTGCTCAGGCTTCCAGGGTAAGAGTCTGCTTTTTTCTGAAAAAAAAGACTTCACTCGTTTGCGGTAGAAAGACCCATCCCTCTCCACCGCGAACAAACAAAAGTTTTTTGGTTCTTTTTTCAAAAAAGAACCGCTTCCTTCATCTCCTCCAGCGCCCCATTGTCCTGCGGCGCCGCGCCGGCGCGCCCCGGCCATTCGATCACCGCGCCGAACACCACGCGGCTCCCGTCGCCTTGCATCAGCGCCAGGAACAGCGCATCGGCCGGGTCGCCCAGCCGCTCGGACGGAAAGGGAATGACCGTAGCCATCGAAGCATCTCCACACCGGGACCGATCAATACACGATCCGGCCCTGCCGATGCGATTTACACCTTTCAATAATCCGTGGAAGGGAAGGAGAGCCCACCGCTGTGTCGCATCCGCCGCAGGGGCCCGGCCACGAAAAAAGGGCCCGCAGGCCCCTTCCCCGTCCGTCCCGAAGGCGCGGCTCAGTTCTTGGTCTTGTCGACCAGCTTGTTCTTGGCGATCCACGGCATCATGCCGCGCAGCTTCTCGCCCACCTGCTCGATCGGGTGCTCGGAGGCAATCCGGCGCATCGCCTTGAAGTTCGCCTGGTTCACCTTGTTCTCCAGCATCCAGTCGCGCGCGAAGCGCCCGCTCTGGATATCGGCCAGCACGCGCTTCATCTCGGCCTTGGTTTCGGCGGTGATGATGCGCGGCCCCGTCACGTATTCGCCGTACTCGGCCGTGTTGGAGATCGAGTAGTTCATGTTGGCGATGCCGCCCTCGTAGATCAGGTCTACGATCAGCTTCACCTCATGCAGGCACTCGAAATACGCCATCTCAGGCGCATAGCCCGCATCCACCAGCGTCTCGTAGCCGGCGCGAATCAGCTCCACCAGGCCACCGCACAGCACCACCTGCTCGCCGAACAGGTCGGTCTCGCACTCTTCCTTGAAGGTGGTCTCGATGATGCCCGCACGCCCGCCGCCGATCGCGGAGGCATAGGAAAGCCCGACATCCATCGCGGTGCCGGAGGGGTTCTGGTCGATCGCGATCAGGCAGGGCACGCCACCGCCGCGCTGGTATTCGCTGCGCACCGTGTGGCCGGGGCCCTTCGGCGCGATCATCAGCACGTCGATATCGGCGCGCGGGTCGAGCAGGTTGAAATGCACGTTCAGCCCATGCGCGAACGCCATCGCCGAGCCCGGCCGCATGTTGGCATGCAGGCTGTCGCGATACAGGTCGCCCTGGCCCTCGTCGGGGGTCAGCACCATCACGAAATCGGCCCACTTCGCCGCCTCCGCCGGGCTCATCACCTTCAGCCCCGCCGCCTCGGCCTTGGCCACGCCCGCCGAACCCGGCCGCAGCGCCACCACCAGCTGCGTGCAGCCGCTGTCCTTCAGGTTGTTGGCATGGGCATGGCCCTGGCTGCCATAGCCGACGATCGCGACCTTCTTGGACTTGATCAGGTTCACGTCGGCGTCGCGGTCGTAGTAAACGCGCATGGGCGCTCTCTCCTCAGGGAAGTATCGTTATGGCCGAAGGGCCTTAGATCGTCGCGGTCCCGCGCGCAATGGCGGCAACGCCGGTGCGGCTCACTTCCGCCAGCCCCAGCCCGCGCATCAGTTCGATGAAGGCATCCAGCTTGTCGGTATTGCCCGTCATCTCGAACACGAAGCTCTCCAGCGTCGCATCGATCACCCGCGCCCGGAACGCTTCGGCCAGCCGCAGCGCCTCCACGCGCTCCGCCCCGGTACACACCACCTTGATCAGCGCCAGTTCCCGCGCCACGTGCGGCCCCTGCTTGGAAAGATCCGCCACCCGGTGCACCTGCACCAGCCGGTCCAGCTGCGCCTTGATCTGCTCGATCACCATGTCGGTGCCCGAGGTCACGATGTTGATCCGGCTCACATTCCGCACCGGGTCCACCGCCGCCACCGTCAGGCTGTCGATGTTATAGCCACGGCCGGTGAACAGCCCGATCACCCGGGCAAGAATACCGGCCTCGTTCTCCACCAGCACGGAAATGGTCGCGCTGCGCTGTTCCTGGGTCATGTCGTCCGTCTCATACGTCGGAGGGAAAGGGGCAGTCCGGTCGTAAACTCAGACCAGCGCCAACCCCTCGTCGGTCAGCCCCTTCGCCCCGCCCATCTGCAGCGAGGTGCCATGCTCCGGCCCCAGGATCATCTCGTTGTGCGGCGCGCCCGACGGGATCATCGGGAAGCAGTTCTCCTTCTCGTCCACACAGATGTCGCAGATCACCGGCCGGTCGATCTCGATCATCTGCCGGATCACGTCGTCGAGTTCATCCACGCTCTTGGCCCGCAGCCCCACGCCATGGAAGCTCTCGGCCAGCTTCACGAAGTCGGGCAGCGCCGCCGTATAGCTTTCCGAATACCGCCCGCCATGCAGCA